>NZ_JBFUEP010000024.1:0-62837 GCF_056403895.1 Pedococcus sp. P2_E5 | reverse complement strand
CCCCCACAGCCGCGCGATGACGCTGACCTGGGCGGTGTGCCGTGCCGTGCCACCCGGCAGGTCTTGGACGCAGACCACGGTCTGCGCTGGCGAGGCCGCATTGTCCCGCTGAGGCATCGGTGCGGTCATGCGCCAACGACTGACCAGACCGCGGGGCCAGAACTCGCGGCTCAGCAGCCGGAAGTTGGCCGGTGTCCGGGGGGTTCGCTGGCGCGTGAGTCCGACATCCAGAGACGCACCTATCGGGCACGTCTGGATGACGCTGATGGTGGCGCCGACCACGTCGCCGTAGCTCACGGTAGTAGCCACGATCGTCCGTACCCGAACGGTCGTGGCAGCCTGTGCGGGTGCCATCGGTGCAAACGTGATCGCGGCAAGGGCAAGCGCTATCGCTGCGAGCCGAGTTCTCGCGTGCGCAAGAGCAGAGGGCCGGGCGAACGTGACCATGAGTCCAATCCTTTGACTGAGGGAGAGACGATGAGTGCGGCCCCCTGCGGGCGCTGTTCGAAGGTGCGGGACCGAGACCGGCACAAGTCGAATCCGAATGAAATTGCCTTAGGAGCGTCACTCCGGTCGGGACTGCACGAGGCGGGCCGGGCCACCCCTTGTGGACATGCCTCATCCTCCTCGCCATACCACGGGCAAACACCAGCAACGGGACTAGTCCGCACGCATGCGGCATCGTCTCCTCGAAGCGAAGCGAATCAGCCCGGTCGACGAGCTCACACAGTGCGCCAGGCGCCGCGGCTCAGAGGAAGGGCGCCTCAGCGACCCGCTTGAAGGTGCTGGACCAGCCGTGCACAGGCCGGCCCGGCAGCATCATCGTCGTTCCCACTGCTCCCTGGTGATCTCGAACCGGAAGCCACCGCCCTCCGCGCCCTCGACGCCCAGCATGTCGTCGGGTGTCGGGATCGACTCGACGACGGACATGCCGACCTTCTCCATCACCTTCTGCGAGGCAAGGTTCACGGCCATCGTCTCGCCCCAGACCGTGCTGACGCCGAGTTCTGAGAAGCCCTTGTCCACGAGTGCCTGCGAGCCCTCGGTCGCGTAACCGTTGCCCCAGGCGTCCCGGCGGAGTCGGTACCCGAGTTCGACCTCGTCCTGCGGACCGGTCGGCTCTGGGCGCAGATGGAACCAGCCGATGAAGGCACCGGTCTCCTTTTCGTAAGCCGCGAACAGTCCGAACCGGCCGTTCCACCGCTTGTACGAGTTGAGCACTCTCGGGATCACCTGGTCGCGGACGACGGCGGGCGGCAGCGTCGGCTCGCCACCGGTGAGGTACCGCATCACTGCCCGGTCACTATCCAGCTCGATCAGCAGGTCCGCGTCGTTCGACGTGAACTGGCGCAGCACCAGGCGCTGGGTCTCGACGAAGTCGCTCATGGCAGAAGCATGGACAGGACGGTTCGCATCGCCAAATGGTTTTCTGCTTGGGCCGCCCCTTTCGACAGCCTGTCACCATCCCGAGGGCACCGCGACGCGGAGGTCGTGGTCCTGGGTGCCGTACGCGTGTGACAGCAGTATCCGGATGTCGGGTGAGCCCTATATGCCCTCGACCGAGCGGCTGATGCCCCCGTACTCCCTACAGGCGATGCCGACCCCCCTGTCTGGGGTCAATGCTCAGGAGAGCGGCCATGCGGCTGCGTTCAGTGGGTCCTGAGCCTGTCGAAGGGTGCTGCGATGTCCACGTTGGTTCGTCACCTCGTCACCGCGTCCGCTGTGGTCCTCGTCGCCATCGCACCCGCCCTGTCGGCCGCCGCCGCGCCGCCGGACGGGCCACCCCCTGCTCGTCACGACACGACCTCTGCGGGCAAGGGCGATCGCGACCACGACAAGGTGGCAGACGACCTCGAGGCAGCTCTCGTCGGGCGGGGCAAGGATGACCGCGTGCGGGTCATCGTCCAGGGCACCTTGCCCGGCGAAGGCCGCCGCGCTGCGCCCTCGCTCACTGTCAGCCACAGCTACGGACTCGTGCGTGCCTTCGCTGGTTCGGTCACCGCGGGACAGGTCTCGGCCTTGGCGGCCATCCCTTCGGTGACGAGGGTCGAGCTCGACGGCGTGGTCCGGGCCATGGACGCCGCGGGCGATGACGGCTACGGCGTGACTGCCGCCCGCGCGGCATACAGTCCAACGCTGGGTGCCCTCGACGGCGGTGGCGTGGGCATCTGCGTCATCGACACCGGGATCGATCCCAACCATGAGCAGCTCGCCGGACGGGTCGTGGGGTGGCGGGACTGGGTGAACGGCCGTGCTACGGCCTACGACGATCACGGCCACGGGACGCACGTCGCGAGCATCGCCGCCGGTGACGGCACCGGCTCTGCGGACGCCGACCGCTACGGAGGGGTGGCCAGGGGCGCGTTGCTCATCGGCGCCAAGGTGCTCAACTCGTCGGGCTCCGGCTCGGACGCCAACGTCGCCGCCGCGATCGACTGGTGTGCCGCTCGCAGTGACGTTCGGGTCATCTCGATGTCGCTCGGGAGCCCCGGCGGTGACGGCTCTGACGCAGGCAGCCAGATGGCCAATGCCGCCGCGGCGGCGGGAAAGGTCGTCGTGGTCGCGGCGGGCAACGACGGTGACGCCCCGGGCACGATCTCTTCGCCGGGCGTCGCGACCAATGTCATCACCGTGGGTGCGGCCTCCGACGAGGCGACCCTTTCCGGCGGACTCGACACCGACAGCGGGCTGTACCTCGCAGGGTTCTCCAGTCGTGGACCCACCACCAACCCGGCAGCGCCGCTCAAGCCGGACGTGGTCGCGCCGGGTCTGAGCGTGGTGGCGGCGAAGGCCAACACCACGAGCTCCTACGTCGCCTTCTCCGGCACCTCGATGGCGACGCCGTTCGTCGCGGGAGTCGTGGCCCTTGGCCTGGAGGCCGCGCCCGCCAGCACACCGGCGACCGTCAAGGCGGCGCTGCAGGCCAGCGCCCAGGACGCCGGTGCGACCGGTGCGGACAACGAATGGGGGTACGGGCTGGTCGATGCGCGTGCCTTCATCGCGGGCTTGGGCGCCGAGCCTCCCGGCACCGCCGCATGGCCGGCCCGCCAGGTGTTGACCGGCTCGCTCGCTGCGAGCGCGAGTCGTGACACGGCGATCAGCGTCCCCACCGCAGGGCTGCCCCTCGGCGTGACACTGCAGATCACCACAGGCTCCGCCACGTGCCTGCTGCCGATCGGCAACTCCTGCCTCTACGGGTACGAGTGGGCACCGGACCTCGACGCCTACCTCATCAACCCGTCTGGCAGCGTCGTGGCAGTCAGTCGCTGCACGCTCGAGGCCACGAACGGGAACTGCGCGGCGCCCGGACGCTTCGAGACCCTCGGCGTCTCCAACGCCGCAGCCGGCACGTGGACGTTGCGCGTGGAGTCGTTCTCGGGGGCCGGGAGCTACGTCGCCGACGTCTTCGGCGGGCTCTCCGGATCGAGCCCACCGCCACCGCCGCCACCGCCGCCCGCGGTGCCCTCGGCGCCCACGGGGTTGACTGCCGTGGCCGTGTCCTCGACGCAGGTCCGGCTGGCCTGGACCGACACCTCCACCAACGAGAACGGATTCCGCGTGGAGAGGTGCACTGGTGGGAGCTGCACGGCTTTCGCGGTCGTGGCCTCACTGCCGGCGGACAGCTCGGCCTACGCGAATACCGGGTTGAAGGCCAACACGAACTACCGCTACCGCGTCGTGGCGTGGAACGACGCCGGGGCCTCGGCCTACTCCAACATCGCCACGGCCAAGACTCCACGAAGGTAGCTAGGGAGCTGGGTCGTCTGGACGGACCCGCGTCGGAGGGAGTCGGTATGCCGCGCCGTTCTGATCGCGGGGTGGCCGATCGTGACGAAGCGGCACACCTGTTGCAGGCGGCAGGATGCGGCTAGCCGTCGTCTCCACGTGGGGCCCCCATCACTCAGTCGCTTGTGCTCGGGGCGACCTCACGCACCATCACGCAGTTCCCCAGGCCCTTGGGCCGGTCGTAGGTGAAGCCCTCGCGCTCGTAGATCGTGCGGGTGCCGTTGTAGAGGAAGGACGAGTTCTTCTTCCGTACCTCGCCGGTGTCGTGCGGGTAGCCCTGGCCTTCCACATCGAGTCGCCCGGCAGGCGGCGAAAAGCGCTCGTCCTCATCGCGGCAGATCAGTGCGTTTCCCGAGTCAGCCTTTAGTAGCGCCATAGCAGCGCCAGGGTAGGCCAGGGCGTGGATCGGGGTGATCCCCGATGTTGATCGCGGCTACACAAGCGCATGCTGTGGCCGTGAACAAGGTTCCGCTGACGGCCCGAAGGAGTAAGAGATGAGATCGCCGCACAAAAGCGACAAAGCTGTGGAGTCCCAGCATGTGCCTGCGAGCGCGGCAGTGGCAACGAGGGGGCCGATCCCGACCCCTGCGTTCGGGGAGCGGGTCGTGGGCGCGGCGGCGATCGCGTTGGTAGCGTCGTTGGTCATCCAGAACGTGATGTTTGGTTGGGCCGGAGCGCCCGGCTACGGGGACCCGATCAAGGACGTGCTCGCCTGGCACCAGCAGAACCGGGACGTGGTCGCGATCGCGGTCGGCTCAGAGGCGCTGAACCTGCCGCTGCTGCTCGTGTTCCTGAGCGGTCTCCACGGGCTGGTCGGGCGTCGCGGGGGTGCGGGCGCCGACTGGTCGCGCCTCGCGGTGGCCGCGGGCGCGACTACCGCGGCGGTCTTCGCGCTCTACGCCGTTCTGTGGAACGGAGTCGTATTGTCCGCCCGCGAGCTCGCCGAGCCGAGCCCGCTGTTCCAGCTCGTCTGGCAGCTGCATGCAGGAGCATTCGCTCTGGCGCTGTCGGCGCTCGGCACGACCGTTATCGGCGCTGCGCTGGCGGCGCATGCGAGTCGGCTGGTGGCGCCGTGGCAGCGTGTGCTCGGCGTGGCCGGGGGAGGCCTGCTGATCGCCGCCGGGGTGGCCAACCTCGCGATCGCTGACGGCTCGCCGATCCTGTTCGTGGGGCTGCTGGGCTACGCCGCCTGGCTCGTGTGGCTGCTGGTGACCGGGGTACGGCTGGTTCTGATGCCCAGGAAGGTCCGCGCTGCCTAGGAACCGTTCCCGCCACGCGGCAGCCCCGATACAAAGATTGCGTCAATCTGGGCGAGCCGAAGTGACACGACCGCTCATCGGCATGAGAGTGCGATTAGACCGCCCACCTCGCGGCGAAGTGACGCGGCTGTGGCACCCCCTAGGCCCAACCGATCGTGGCAGATCCGGTTGTGGCTGGTCCTTCCTTCGCCTAGTGCCGCAGATCGATCGACTCGCTTGACGTGGTCTGCCGTAGGTCACGGAGCTTGACATTTGCTCTGGCCTGACTCTCGGTCGGATGGCTAGTCCCGGCCTCAGGTCAGCGGGTCGCTGGCGCGTATCGGGTCCGCGCCTGACAGAGTCTTCCGTTGCCGCTCATGCTCACCGTGCCAGTCCAGCAGCAGAACGGTGGCGTCGTCCTTGAGGTCGTGGCCTGTTGCGCTCAGAAGGCTGTCAGCTAGCTGGCGGACGGCCTCACGGGGGTGCAGTGCCCCTGTCTCTTGGATGGCCCTCGCGAGGCTGAAGCCGGCAGCGTTGCGCTCGAGCATGCCGTCGGTGACCATTACGACCCTGTCACCGGGCTCAAGTGCGAGCACGGTGCTGCGATAGGTCGTCTCGGGGAACAGCCCGAACGGTAGGTCCGCCGGAAGCTCCACTGTCGTGACGCGCCCCTCTCGCATCACGTAGGGAGCGACATGTCCGGCGTTGACCAGCTCCAGCGTTCCCTCGCGCAGATCCAAGCGTCCGATCAGTCCGGTCACGAAGTCGTCGAGGCTGCTCTCGACGGTGTTCGCGGCCAAGGCCGCGTTCGTGGCCGCCGCCTGATCGAGCAGCGACGCACCCTGCCGGCGCGCACCTCGCAGACCACCCACGCACAGAGTGGCCGTCAGGGCCGCAGCAACACCGTGTCCCATAGCGTCGGTCATCGACAGGTGCAGCAGGTCCCGGGCCAGACTGTAATCGAAGGTGTCTCCCGCGATCTCGGCTGCCGGCTCCAGCCATGCCGAGAGCGTGAACGCACCTGCCTCGCACGTGCGCGGGCCGGGAAGCAGTCGCTGCTGGATCTCCGCGGACAGGCTCGAGCGGCGGGTGCGTTGGCCCCACTCGTACAGGTCGGTGTGCCGCCGGTTCGCGATCACGACGAACGCCAAGATGTGCGCCAGCCGGGCGATCTCCGCCACCGCGCCAGGATCGGGTTCCTTCGGAACACGTAGTTCAAGCAGGCCGATGACTTCCCCACGCTCTGTCATGGGGGCCAGCACCGTCCACTGATCGGCAGCGGCCCTCCCAAAAGGCGGCTCGCCGGGCGGGAGCACCTGCACGGTCTGAGTGCGCACCGCCTGCTCTGCGGGCCCTCCGTCAAAGGGCAGCACCGTGGCGAGCTCCTCGTCATCGCGCCGCTCGCGGGGGGCGAGCATCTGGCTACCGCTGTTCGCATCAACCTGCTGCAGGGGAACGTGCGCGAGCCGGACCAGGGCGCGCCCCGACAGGTCGGCGATGAGGAAAGACACCTCCGTCGCGCCCAGAGCCACGCCGAGCTCCCGGGTCACTGCCTTGACCGCATCCACCGGTGAGGCGGCCTCCGCGGCGTCCAGTACACGCCACAACCTGCCGGACGACTCCGCATGGGCCATTTGCGGAGCATAGGAGACGACGGCGTGCATGAGAGGACTGGTCGGAAATCAGGACCCCCCGGCGGCGAAAGACGCACATGCGCGGCCAGTCGCGGCGATATGACGCAACCATTGAGTTGCCCTCGTCAAACTATTTCGAGGTACTCATCGGGGGCGCGGAGTGTCTAGTGGCATGTGACTCGAAGGCTGCATGCAATCGCATCCGGTCCTGCGTTGTGAGGCTTTGGTACGCCGCGATTTGCAGGAGGACGTGGGCGAACCTCAGCCCGCCCCCGGAACCTGCGTCGAGGAAACGCTTCTTCACGAGCGCGTCAAGGTGAGTCTCGATGAAGGGGCCCGCCTCGGGTGGGAGTAGGTCGCGTACCACGTCGAGATCGACTTCGAGGCCACCTACGGAGGCGCAGCGGAGGAGGTCGCGTTCGCCGGGGCCGAGCCGATCCATGCGCATCGACAGCAGACCGACCAGGGACGCCGGGATCGTGTCGAGCTCGCCGTCCTCGCTCGCGGCGAGGAGCTGTTCGGCGTAGAGCGGGTTTCCCTGGGCGAGCTCAACGATCCGGTGCAGAGCGCCGGGGGTCACCGGGCCGCCGTGTCCGATCACGAGCCGCGCGAGGTCGGAGGATTCGAGCGGTTCGAGCTGGAGCAGGTCGGGTGCCGTCGATTGAGTGCTGTCGTCGGGGCGCATCAGCCCGAGCAGCAGGACGCTTCCCCCCATCGCCTCGACCCTCTCAACGAGCTCGAGAAAGGCGGCGTCGGCCCAATGGAGGTCGTCGAGTACGACGACGAGCGGCGACTGACTGGCCAGTGCCTCGAGGAGGTGCACCATCGGGGGCGCGAGCTCGTCGGCTGTCGCGGACGGGGCCCGCAGTGCGACTGCGGACGCGACCTCGTCCACTGCACTCGCTCCATCGGCCGCGGTCTCGAGCAGGGTGTGCAGGCCGCGCCAGCCTAGGACGCCCGCGGCCTCGACCACGGCTTGGCGCACCGGATGGAAGCCAAACGCGCCGTCGGGTGGCCCGCAGCGGATCGTGATCGCACGCGCGTCCGCAGCGAGGGACGCCACGACCTCGCGGGCCAGCCGGGACTTGCCGATCCCCGCGTCGCCGACCACGGTGACCCGTACCGGAGCGCCGGAACGCACCGCCCGCCGGAACGCCGCACGCAGCAGGCTGATCTCCACATCGCGCGCGACCATCGGGACGTCCGAAGGGCGGGCGATCGGTGCGATGCTCGCGGCAAGCTCCAAGACCAGCCAGCCACCCGCGCTCTCCACGGGCCTGACGATGGCCGACCCGCGCACCAGTGGGAACGTGCCTGGCCCGATCAGTACTTCGCCGTCCGCCGCAGCCAGCGCGAGCCGCCGGGCTGTCGAGATGACCGGCCCAGTGACAACGTCAGGCAGGGCGCCGGCGGGCCCGGCGATGACGATATCGCCTGTATCGATCCCCGCTTGCGTCCTCGGTCGAACTCCGCCACCGGCCTCGTGCGTGTGCACCTTCAGCCGTACGTCGAGCACCGCCCCCACCGCGCGCAGGGCATCGTCTTCGTGGCTGACCGGGAATCCGAAGAAGGCGATCAGCTCGTCACCGAGCGACCGCTCGACGCGGGCGCCGTGACTCGTCAGGACTTCGGTGGCGACCTGCACCGCCACGGCCCCTGCTCGCGCCAGGGTCTCCGGGTCTCTGTCCACGTCGGCGGAGGGAGCCACGTCGACCACCGCCACGGTCACCCTGCGACGCTCGCGTGGAAGCCACCCGGGCGTCTCGCCGCGCGGCGGCGCACTCACTTCGCGTGCCGGAGTCGCGAGCGAGGCGTCCTGCCGGAGGACTGCGGCTTCGAGCGACTGCAGGGCCGGCCCGGGTTCGATGCCGAGCTCGTCGCGGAGCAGTTCGCGCGCCGCGGCGTATGCGGCCAGGGCCTCGGCTTGGCGGCCGGACCGGTATAGCGCGGTCATCAGCAGGCCGTGCAGCCGTTCGCGGAACGGGTGCGCCTCGATGAGCTCGCGCACCCTCGGAATGACCTCGTCCGCGCGCCCCAACTCCAGCTCGGCGGCGCGGAGGTCCTCACTCGCCTGGATCCGCGCCTCCTCGAGCGCCCGGATCGTGCGCTGCGCAAAGGGTTCGTAGGTGAAGTCGGCGAGTGCCGGACCGCGCCACAGCGCGAGGGCGCTCGACAGCACCTCGGATCGCATCGTCGGATCAGCACCACGCGCCTCGGTCACCAGCCGCCCGAACCGGATCGCGTCGACGGAATCGGGATCCACGGTCAGGCGATAGCTCTTCCCGACGGTCTCAAGGACCCGCTGCCCGGCTCCGCCATCCCCCTGCAGCACCCGGCGGAGCCTGGACACCAGGCCGTGGACAACCGTGGCGGCGGTGGCCGGTGGTGTACCGCTCCAAAGCTCGTCGGTCAACCGTTCCGCGGCGACTGGCTCACCGGCGTGCAGTGCCAGGATCGCCAGCAGGGCCCGGCCACGGCCGGAGGGAAGCTCGATCGGCCCGGTTGCGTCGCGGACCTCCATGATCCCCAGGAGGCGGAACTCCATGACGCCCTCCAACGCCGTTAGCGGGTCGTTAGCGACCGCCATCAGTATGGCATTAGGGATTTACGCCAGGGCGGTGCGAGCAGCCGCCCTCGACGGGCAGAGGAGATAGCCATGACCGGACCGTTCATCTACATCGGGACCTACTCGATCAAGCCGGGCCAGCTGGACGTGGCCCGCAAGCGAATCGCGGACCTGGTCGACTTCGTCGAGACCAACGAGCCGCGGATGATCGCCTTCCACTGCTTCCTGGACGAGGAGGGGAGCAAGTTCACTGTGGTCCAGGTGCACCCCGACTCCGCTTCGATGGAGTTCCACATGCAGGTCAACGCGAAGCACTTCGCGACCTCGTTCGAGTTCCTCGACACCCAGTTCAAGGAGCAGTTCTACGGGACCATCTCCGACGCCCTCGGCGCGGAGCTGGCGAAGTGGGACGAGCCCGGTGTCGAAGTCACACGGATGCCGGTGCACGAGGGGGGCTTCACACGCTCAAACGTGCGCTAGAGGCGCGGCGCCAGCGAACGCCGGTCACGGTCAGCTTGAGGAGCCTCCGCCGCCCGTGAACGGCACGGCACCGAAGCCCTAGTTCCCAAGGTCTCCGCCAGTGTCGTACCCGGCCTTCATTGCCATGCCTCCGAACCTTGGCCCGCTGCGGCATGAGCGGCGAAATGACGCGTCTGAGATACCAGGAGACAACTGGCTTCGTGCCGTGCTGACCGCAATGTGCGTGCGCGTCGCGCCGTTCCGAGTCCTTGCGGCGGGCTCACGTGCGACAGTCGCTGCATGAAGACCCTGCTGAACGTCTTGTGGCTCGTGCTCGCTGGCTTTTGGTTGTTCCTGGGATACGTCTTCGTTGCAGCGCTTTGGTGCGTGACCGTCGTGGGCATCCCGTTCGGGGTCGCGTCCTTCCGGGTGGGTATCTATGCCTTGTGGCCGTTCGGTCGGGACTTGGTGAAGAAGCCTGGTGCCGGCGTCGCCAGTGGCGTGGGCAACTTCTTCTGGTTCATCTTGTCGGGCTTGTGGCTTGCGATTGGTCACGCGATCACGGGTGTACTGCTTTGCATGACCATCATCGGGATCCCCCTGGGCGTGGCCAATTTCAAGCTCGTCCCGGTCGCCTTGATGCCGTTGGGCCGGGAGATCGTGCCGTCGCGAGACGTGGCTGCTGCATTCGCCGCAGCGCGAGCAAGCTAGGCGGCCCCTGCTGGTTTGATTCATGCGGCTCGGCAGCCTACGAAGCCCACCGGGAGTCTTCGCAACACTGCAGGGTCTACGCGGCGAAGCTCGTCCTCATCGCGGCATGAGCGGGCGCTGGCTGGCACCTCGGCGACAATGTGGCGATGCCGGCGATCTTGGATGCTCGATTCAGCCTTGACCTTCTTGTTGATGCTCAGTCCCCGAACGGGGCGATACCGGCGAGCACGGTGCACGAGGTGTATCGGTACGGATGGTTGCGGGACGGTTCCTGGTGCGCTTACGCCATGGATCGCGGCGGTCGGCCCGACGCTTCGGCGCGCTGGCACCACTGGGTGGCAGAGACCCTTTTGCGGCACGAGCACCGGGTAGATGAAGCGCTGAACGCTGTTGCAGCGGGCACCGTTGATGGGCGTGTGATGATGCCGGCCCGCTTCACGCTTGCTGGTGAGGAGGAGCCAGTCGACCCCGCGCAGGAGTGGCCCAACTTCCAGACCGACTGCTACGGCTTCTGGCTCTGGGCCGCCGTCGACCACGTGCGCCGCAACGGTGGTCGCGTGGATTCGACAGTCGAACGCGCCATGCGGCTGGTCGTGCGGTACCTGATGGGCGCCGGTGAGACGCCCTGCTACGACTGCTGGGAGGAGTACCCCGGCCTGTTGCACACGTCATCGCTGGCGGCGGTGTCGGCTGGGCTGCGTGATGCGGGCGAGCTGCTCGGCGATGCTGCTGCAAGTGGCTATGCGGAAGTCATCCGACAGCGGCTGCTGGGCGAGGAGTTCATCCTGGCGGGTGGCTTCGTCAGGTCCGCCGGCGGCGACACGCGCGTGGATGGGTCCCTGCTCTGGCTGGGCGTTCCGTTCGACCTCGTGCCCGTGGACAGCGACGTTTTCCGGGTCACTGTCAAGAGAGTCCGCGAGGAGTTGCGCGCGCCCGGTGGTGGTGTGCGCCGCTACCTTGGCGACTCCTTCTACGGGGGCAGCCAGTGGGTCCTGCTGGCCGCGTCCCTGGGGCGGGTGGCCTTGGCCGAGGGCAAGGTGGCCGAGGCACTTGAGCTGCTGACCTGGATTCAGGGAGCGGCCACCAGCGAAGGGTTCCTGCCTGAGCAGGTCGCCGCCGATGTGTACTCGCCGCACATGCTGGCGTTTTGGCGGCAGCGCTGGGGAGCGACCGCCACGCCGCTGCTCTGGTCGCATGCGATGCATCTGGTCCTGCTCAGGGAGCTCCAACCGGACCCGTCGGCGTGAAAGCGTCTCTGGACGCGCGCTCATCGGCACTCGAGGACGCCAACAACGGCCCGGCAGGCGGCGGAAAGACGCGGCTCGTAAACTTCGAGTGACTTCGCCTCGACGAGGTGATGGCTTCCGAAGACTGAGACGCCAGAGAGCGGTCACCGCCCATTCCCTACCGTCAGGAAATCATCGTCGAACTTGGAAGCGTGGGGGCGGGCTTTGAGCTGGTTGGCACCCATGACTCAGGACGTCCATTGCGCATCCGGCGTGGAGTGGTTCGACACGCCCCTAGGACGGCGCGGATGAGTTGCCCTGCCCGGTTCGATCCGTCGTTGGGCTCATGGGTGGTCGAGGATCCTGCTGACGTCCGGGCAGTGCTGCTCGACCCCGTGGCGTTCCCGCCGAACAGCGCCCTGTCGGCGCACACGCCCATCAGCCCAGTGGCGATGCGGACGCTCGCGTCGGTGGGGTTCAGCCTGCCTTCCGCGTTGGCCAACAATGCCGGGCCGAGCCACCGTCCGACCCGCCGCCTCGTGGCCGGCTTCTTCAGCCCTGCCCGCGTCGCCGCCGCTGAGCCGAGGATCAAAGCCCTTGCCGAGGCGCGCCTGGCTGTCGTCGCGGAGTGGCTTGACCGTGACGGGCGCGCCGACCTGGTCGCGCTGCTGGCCGACGTGGTCCCCGCCACCGTGCTGTTGGAGATGCTTGGCCTGCACGAGCGCGGTCTGGAGCTCGAGGCCCTCAAGCGCTGGAGCCGTGACTCGCTCGAGCTGTTCTGGGGGTGGCCCACCCCGGAGCGACAGGAGGAGCTGGCCGAGAGTGCCGCCGAGTTCTACACCTGGCTTCGCGCACAGGACGCTCCAGCAAGACGAGTGGGCGGTTCGGACCTGTTCGGGCAGCTTGCCGCCTCCCCATTGTCCACTCGAGAAGCTTGCGCCGCGGCATACTTCCTGCTCGTTGCGGGACACGAGACCACGTCCCAGCTCATCGCCACGGCCTTCCTCAGGCTGATCGGCGACCCCCAGCGCTGGCATCAGGTCGGCGGAGACAGCGGCCGTGCGGCGGCCGCGGTCGACGACCTGCTCCGGCACGAATCGTCCGTTCCGACGTGGCGACGAGAGTCGCAAGGGTCATCGTCCATCGGGGAGGTGCGCCTGCCCGCAGGAGCACCGATTCTGTTGCGGCTCACCGGGACTGGAGGCACCGCCGACCTGGCGTTCGGACTTGGGAGCCATAGGTGCCTCGGGGCGAGCCTGGCCACCATGGAGGCCCGTGTCGTGATCGCGGCTACTTCGGCCGCGCTCCCCGGCCTCTGCTTGGTCGAACGCGAACCGCCGATGGTGAACCTGCTGTCCTTCCACGCGCCCCAACGCGTGATCGTACGGGAGGCCGCCCCTGTTGCTGCGAAATGACGCACCTCCTGATCCGCGGAACGGGTCGGCCGCTGACCAAGACCAAGAAGGCCCACGGCAACCAGAGCGAAGTGGGTCAGAAGCGGCGAGTGCTCACGGCAGCGAGGCGGCGCAATTCACACTGGGGTCTCGCGCAGCGGCACGTCAATTCGGTCGCTGAGACCCCCAAGCGCTCACCAAAGACTTGCTTCCGGCGCTCGTTGCATCTGGCGATAATGACGTGATGGGTGATTCCGAGCGCAGCAATTTGGCAGCCGCTAGTGCGTTCTACGCAGCCGGCTCGGCCGCGACCGACGAGGAAAGACAGCGGTTCTTCGCGAGCCACTTCGTGTGGCACGTTCCGGGTGACACCGACCTCTCCGGTGACTACTCGGGGGACGCCTACTTCACCGACATGCCCGCACGCATGCAGCCGCTTGAGGAGTGGCAGATCTTCGTCGAGTCCCTGGCCGCCAACCAACAGATCGTGGTGTCTGTCTGCCGAATTCAGGGACGCAGGCTGGGGCGCGCGCTCGACACGACGGGTGGGCACGTCCTCCGCTTCGACCAAGACGCGCGCATCGTCGAGGCTTGGGGTTGGTGCGCCAACCAAGAGGAGGTTGACGCATTCTTCGCCGACGCGCCGGCTACGTGACGCGTAGGGGCATTCGGGCTGCCACCCCGCCTCTGCACCAGGACCCACGTCAATGGATCGAAAGGAGAGCCTCATGCCGATCAAGGTCGTCATCGAGTTTCAGGCGAAGCCCGGCGTGCGGGCAGAGCTCAAGAAGCTGCTCGCTGACATCTCAGCGGCGCACGGGCCTCAGGCGCCCGGGTTTCTGGGCAGCACGGTGTACGAGGCGATCGATGACCCTGATGGGTTGGTCGAGATCGCCGAGTGGGAGTCCCCTGAAGAGCAGAGGGCAGCGGTAGAACTGGCTCTCAGCACGGGTGTCTACGCACCGGTCTTCGACCTGGTGGCGTCTCCGTTCAAGGTCACGAGAATCGGGCAGCTTTCCTAGTCCGCCTGCTTGGTCGGGCTTGAGCGCTCCGCGGGCATGAGCCCCCTGAGGTCTCCGAAGACGCAGGGGTTGATCGCATTCGCTGAGACCGGCCGTTCGGCTTGCGGCCTGGACATTGTCACCCGACGGTCAGCGAATCCCTGTGTCGCAGGAAATGTCGACCTTCGAGTACGCGCCGGCCTCGACTTGCGCGTCCATCAGCTCGCAGGACATGCCGGCGTCGGCTGTGACGACGTACTTTCCGGGTGCCACGACAACGCGGTAGCCGCCGTCTGCGTCGGTCGTGGTGCGCGCGACCACGTGCCCACCGGCATACGAGTCGCCGGACAGCTGCTTGGCAACGGTGACCCTCGAGCCTGCGGCCGGCTTGTCTTCGCATGGCTCACCCTCGGTCTCGACGGGACACTGAGGCCCCAGGTGGACACGGCCAGTAACGCCCGACTGGTCGAGAGTCGTCCCAGGGCTATGGTCGCCGCAACCGGCGAGAAGCAACCCGGCAAGGGCAACGGTGAGTACTCCACGTACGCGCACGTCGATGAGACGTTCAAGCGCGCCCCGACGCTCCATGAACGAGGTGCGTCACAGCGACAAGGAACGGGGCGCCTCAACAATGCAGGCCAGCGAATGCGGGGGAGGACCGAGCTTTCCCTGAGGACGATCCAACCGAGCCGGAGGCTGCGGCATCGGGGCCGCAACGGGCTACAGCCGCACCGTCTCCCTCAACCTCTGACGGGCGTGGCGTGCTGAATGCAGGTTCGTGCGGTTGGTCTGGCGTCCAGCCGTGCAGCGGGAATGGCTGGTGGCACACCTCGCAGATCCCGTAGCTGCCCTGCTTCAGTCGAAGCATGCCGGCCTCGATACCGGCCAGATGGTCCTGCGCCCCCTGAATCAGCGCCGCCAACTGTGACCGTTCGTAGGCAATGGTCTGACCCTCGGGGTCGTGCTCGTCATCGGCATTCGAATCCGCCGATGCGGCGAACAGTGCCTCGAGATCTCTTGTCATGCTGGCAAGCCGGGCGCGCACTTCGTCCCGCTCCTCGCGCAATCGCTCAGCAGCGGCCTCGAGATCAACCTCCGTCCTGGTGCCATCTTCGGCGCGTTCGGATGAGGAATGGTCAAGCGCTCGGGCCATCTCCGCAGCCTCCTCCTAGAAGCCACCCGACGCCATCGCCACGCCTGGGTTCCGGACTAACCTGCTCGCGGCGGTGTGACCCAGGGACTTCGCCGACTTCGCGCCCGATGCGGCTGACTCAAACAGCGATGTGGGGCTCACGCCACCCGCGAGAAGCTGGAGTCCCCGTCCGCGGCCGTCTCGTGGCGGTGGGCGGAGGCCAGCCGGTCGGCGTCGCGCTCCGGTAGGAAGCCGGAGTCCCGGCAACAGTCGTGGCATACCGCGACGGCTCTGCGGCCGAGGTGGACGATCTCGATCAGGTGGGGGTGGCAGGTCTCTTCACCTTCGTGGTGGTGGTCTCGTCGATGGACCGCGTCGACGGTGCAGGCGGCCACCGGGTCATTGGACTGTGTGTGCGTCGAGTGGAACATCGGGCCCGCCTTTGCGGAGGTCGTCGGTCATTCCATTGAACGCCTGACGCCGGCTTCGACTGATCGGGCAATGGGCTGGACTCCACTGGCAAACGGCCGATGGTGGATCGGGTAATCACCTACCCTGCCTCGGCTAGCACTGTCGTGGACCGCCGGCAAGCGACGCCTCCGTCTAGCCGGCTCGCGGCGGAATGGGACAGGCACGAGTCGTCACCGATTGGTGGATCAGTCCCTCATGCCTCCTCTCTGGTCTGGACTGGTGCCTTGAAACAACGTGGTCGGTAGAGTCGAGCGGTGACGAGCGAGCCATTCGGCATGTTCGAGGGGATGTACGCCGGCGCGGAGGCGGGCGGGGCCAAGCCGCCCTGGGACTACGGCGCCCCTCGTCCACAGCTCGTGGCGTGGGCTGAGGCGCAGAACCTGGCCGGGGGTGGCCGCGAGGCGCTGGTCGTCGGGTGTGGCTACGGAGCTGACGCCGAGTACCTTGCCTCGCTGGGATATCGCACCACCGGGTTCGACTTCGCGCCGACCGCGATCGCTGCAGCGCGGCGGAAGTATCCCGCCAGCGAGGTGAAGTACCTCGTTGCCGATGTCCTGGATCTTCCTGGTGAGTGGCAGCGTCGGTTCGACCTGGTCGTAGAAAGTCTCACCGTGCAATCGATGCCGCCAGAGCAGCACATGGAAGCTGCGCAGAAGATCGGCTCGCTAGTGGCACCAGAAGGCACGCTGCTGGTCCTTGCGACCACCCGGGACGAAGGGTCCGAGGTGAAGGGACCGCCGTGGCCGCTGTCCCGTGTAGAGCTGGAGGACTTTGCTCACGGCGACCTCATCCTGCGCCGGGTCGAGCGGATCGAGGGCGGCGCTTGGTGGCGAGCCGAACTCTCAAGAGGAGAGGCACATTCGACCAATCACGCGGGCGGCTCATAGATCGGCTCCTGCCTGTGGTCATCTCGCGGCGGAATGACGCACCGCGCGGATCGCGGCAGATGCGTGCGCTCCTGGGTGCGGGAACCAGGTGGGCAGGCGCGGGTGGCGCTGATTGCTGGTGGGGTCGAGGATGACGTCGCTTTGGCTTCGTTCGAATGGCCCCCCTCCAAATGCCTCGCTCATTGCGTGTTGATGGGTGAGGCTTCGGATTGGGAGGACGGCATGGACACGTTGCACGACCGGCTGGCCGAGTTGGCCGAGGACGCACCCAGGGGAGGCGTGGCCGCAGCTGAGCTGTGGGCCCGCGGCAAGCGCGCTCATCGCGTCAGGGTCGCGGCAGTTGCGACCTCGGTGTTGGTGGTGAGCGTCGTCGGGACCGGAATTGGCGTGCGCCTGGTCGATGGTGACGGCAACCGCGCGCACCCACTGCCTGCGGCAACATCTGGCGTCCGACTGCCGATCGAGTACCCCATCGGGAAAGCACTACCGGACCTCGGCGAGACTCCCGGTCCGCTGACCGCTGTCTGGTTGGTTCCTCGCGTGGGTGGCGGCAGGCCGACAGCGGTCGGCCTCGTTGCGCAGACCGGCACGTTCGGGACATTGCCCATCGAGCTACCCGCCGAACCCGGCGACCCCGGGAACCCCGACCCCTTGACGCGGGTGCGCGTCAGCCTGTCGCCCGACGGCCGCAGGATCGCCTATCCAGGCGGCCCTGGTGCGGTGGGGGCGCGCGAGCCGGCGGACGTGATCGTGCACGACCTGGTGACCGGCCAGGAGGACGCGAACGCGATCACCGGCGTTCGGCTCGGGGTGGGCGCGTGGATCGATGCCACGCACCACCTCGGCTACTACTCGAAGGACGGCGGTGTAAACGACGCAAACGGATGGGTGTGGGAGCCGGGATCGGCGCCGAGGTTGGTCCAGCACTACTCGTACGTGGGGGCGTTCTCCCGTCCGTACCTGGGCAGCGCATTCATCGGGGCGCCGTACAAGGACAACGGCCTCGAGGTGAACATCAGTGGAGGCGGCCCGTACTCGTGCTCGCCGCCCACCCTCCGTAACGAGCGGCCAGCGTCAGGTCGGCCCGGACGGGTCCAGGTGCCGGTGTTGTGCGATGTCCTGTACATCGGGAACGAGTTCGTGCTCGGGCATTGGAAAGACCAGCCGGACCACAACCGGACTGTGGTTGCTCTGGATGTCCGTCACATCAGGATCCCCGCGTTCGGCAGCGAACCTGCACAGCCCGACACGCAGTTCGACGACCCTGCCTTGCGTCGGGTGGTCGTCGCCGCGGGAGCACCTGAACACGTCTCGCTGGCCGCTGACCTGGTCGGTGGCGCGCTCAAGACTCAGCGGGGTGCGTCATGACCGGATACGCCGACTTCGAGGAGTTCGTGGTCGCGCGCAGGGACGCGCTGCTGCGCACCGCGTACCTGCTCACCGGCAACCGTGACGACGCGGAGGACCTGGTCCAGTCAGCGCTGATCAAGGTAGTGCCCAAATGGTCCAGGATCCAGGACCATCCGGAGGGATACATCCGGCAGGTACTCGCGCGCGAATCGGTGAACCGGTGGCGCGGTCGCCGCTGGCGAGAGGTACCCACCGAGGTGCTCGCGGAGCCGATGCACCAAGACGTAGACCTCGCCGACCGAATCGGGCTGCTCGAGGACCTACGCAGCCTGTCACATCAGCAGCGCGCGGTGCTGGTGTTGCGCTACTTCAATGACCTCACCGAGGCTGACACGGCCGCGGCGCTCGACATCTCTGTGGGAACCGTCAAGTCGCACACCCGCGACGCACTCGCGCGGCTGCGCAACCAGCAGTCCGGGCAGGAGCAGTCAGCGGCCGCGACCTAACCCAGGGAGGCTGACCGGCTCGCGGCGATGTGACGCACGTCGGCGAGCGCAATACGGGCCGCACCGGCCACGCGTCTGCACACCAACTCAAGGGTGCCGCGATTCACGCCCGCAAAAGCTGCGTGTCTCATATGGTCAGTTCATGACCAAGTACGAGTACGACGAGGAAGCCAGCGAGAGGCTCAATGTAGACGTGGTGCATGAGGTCGATGACTCGCCGGGCACCGAATCGCAGTGGATCGAATCCATGCGACGCCTCAACACGATTCAGGACCCTCTCTCGCGCCGCGTGCTGGCGTTGCATCAAGATTGCGGATCGGGGAGCGGAGTCTGCGACTCGGACGAGGGCGATGCCATGTCCTGGTCTGAGAGGCGCGACTGGGGTTGCGAGACGACTGCCACTATCGCGGAGCACTTCGCCGTTGAGTACGCCAAGGGAGTAGGCGGTTAGGCGGCGGAAAGACCCGCATACGTCCAACGGGTTGGGTAATCCGGCACACGCAGCTCAGCGCAGGAGCAAGTTGAGCCGGACTATCAGCACCACCGAGAGAAGCACCGACACGAGGATCATCCCTGAGGCAGCCTGCAGCGCCCCGCGGGGTCGGACGTCGACGTTTCCTATTCGCATGGGCCCTCTCTACGGTCCGTGTGGCCTTGTAGCGGCGCGAGGGTCCTAATCGGAGGCTCTGAGGCGCTCGAGGCCGGCCAGGACGAGGTCGAGGCCGAAGACGAACTCCTCTGCCGGGTCGTAGCCGGCAGCGACGAGCGCCGCGGCGGATTCGTTGAGGAAGGGGAACTGGTCAGGAGGAAGCTGGGGCAGGAAGACGTCCGCCGCCATGTCCGCGAACTCATCGGCGCTGTCGAACGGCAGGCTGCTTGCCTGGAGTGCGAAGCCGTAGACGTAGCCGTCGAGCATCCAGTGGGCGTGCGTCGCCATCACCACCGAGAAGCCGGCCTTGCGCAAGCAGGCGGTGACCGCTTCGCGGTGGCGCAGGTGTGCCGGCCCCGGCGAGGTCCGCGACTCCATCAGGCCGATCGCCCAGGGGTGGCGGGCGAGAACGTCTCGGGCGGAGACCGACCGCTTCCGCATCGCCGACTGCCAATCGGCCCCCTCAGGCGGGAGCTCGATCTCCGCGAACACGACGTCGGTCATGGCGTCCAGCAACTCCTCCTTGCCCGCCACATAGTGGTAGAGCGACATCGCGCCGGCGCCCAGCTCGCCCGCCAGGCGGCGCATGCTCAACTCGCCGACGCCCTCGCGGTCGGCGAGCCGGACTGCCTCGACCACCACCCGCTGCTTGCTGAGCCCTACCTCTGACGCGACCTGTCGTTGCTTCCCTGCAGCCACGGGCTACTTCGCTCCCTCCAACGGTTGTTGACAATGGTACGGCGTACGTTCATAGTACGACGTACGAGTACGGTGTACGAACCGTCTGAAACATGGAGCATGAGATGAGATCGCCACAGGAAACCGCCGCCGCCACCGCCGCCGCGCAAGGCCACAGTCGGCTCAATCGAGGCCGGCTCGTCGGCGTCGCGGCAATCGCGCTCGCAGTGTCGGTGATGATCGAAAACGTCGTGCTGGCGGCAACGGGCGCAACGTCCTTCGGCGCTCCGATCGAAGAAGTGCTGGCCTACTACGCGGCCAACCGCGGCGCGGTCGCGATCGCGTCCGGCCTGGTGGCGGTGTATCTGCCGCTGCTCCTCGTGTTCGTGACCGGCCTGCACGGCCTGGTGGAACGGGGTGGCGGAGCGGGCGCCGACTGGTCGCGCGTCGCCGTGGCCGCTGGCGCAGCGTTGTCGGCCATCTTCGTGGTGGTCAATGTGCTGCAGGTCGGGCTCGCCCTTTCTGCCGGTGGGCTCGCGGAGCCGACGGCCGCGTTCGAGCTCGTCTGGCAGTTGCACGCGGCGGCCTTCGCCCTTGCACTGCCCATGGTCGGCGCCACCCTTGTCGGCGCGGCCCTCGCCGCGCACGCGAGCGGGCTGACTCCGCCTTGGCAGCGGCGGCTGGGCCTGGGCGGCGGGAGCTTGCTGCTCGTCGCAGGGGTCGGGAACCTTGCGATCGCCGACGGCTCAGCGCTGATCTTCGTCGGGCTCGCCGGGTTCGCCGCCTGGTTGGTCTGGCTCGTCGCGACGGGCGTGCGCCTCGTCCGGTCATGACCACCATGAGGGCTGCGCTGAGGTCGCGCACGCGGGCGCGGTCTACGCAGGTTCCGCGCCGAGGCAACTGCCCTGAACGCGGCGGTGTGACGCATCCAAGGCGTATGACGGAAATCGCCTTCCTCGTAGAACTGGTCGCCCTACGGTGTCAGCGTGGACGGGGGATCGGAAGAGAAGCAGATGCGTCTGCGCTATGCCGGGGTGTGCCGGGTGTGCGGTGTTGAGCTTCCCGCCAGGTGCGAGGCGATCTACGAGCGAGCAACGAGGACGGTCCGGTGTGTCAGTCATGGCGTCAGCCCGTCGGTGGTGCCCGAAACCCCGCAGGTGGTGGGGCCCGTCGACTTGGAGGTTCTCGATTCGGCCGCCATTGAGGTTCTCGACGGCGGCACTGCGGGCGCCTCAGCGCGCCGAGAGTTCGAGCGGCGCAAGGCGCGACGTGACCAACGCGTCCGAGCCAAGCACCCCAAACTCGGTGGCCTGCTACTCGCGATCAGCGACGAGCCGCAGTCGACGGCAGCCTGGGACGTCGGCGCATTGGGGGAGGAACGACTTGGCAAGGGGCTCAACGCGCTTGCCTCGGACAGGCTTCGGCTGCTGCATGACCGGCGGATCCCCAGGAGTACTGCGAACATCGATCACCTGGCCGTGACTGCCAGCGGCGTGTACGTCATCGACGCCAAGAAATACCGTGGACGTCCTCACCTCAAGATCGAGGGTGGCATTCTCCGCCCTCGCGTTGAACGACTGCTCGTCGGCACGCGCGACTGCACGAAGCTCGTTGATGGAGTGCTCAAGCAGATCGACGTCGTGCGCGCGGTGCTGAAGGACGACGTTCCAGTCCACGGGGTGCTGTGCTTCGTCGAAGCCGACTGGCCACTCATCGGTGGCGCCTTCACCACGCGCAGCGTGCAGGCACTGTGGCCCAAGGAGCTCTATCCCCAGCTGCAAGGTGCGGGCCCGCTCACAGCCGATGTGGTCGCTGAGATACACCGAACGCTCGCACGGTCGCTGCGAGCGGCCTGACCGGCTGCGACGCAACGCGGCGGTAAGACGCGCCGTGCCAACTTCGAATTGGCTGCGCCTTGTTGCTCGCAGCTGACCACCGACGCCGCCCAAGCTATTCACGCCCCGTCGGCCGTAGGGCAAGTTGCCTACCTGTGTCTCGGCGTCAGCTTGCGGTGCCGGAGGTGTCGCCCTCCCGCCATTGGATACGCGGCAGCCTGCCCTCGGCGTCGTAGCGGGCGATCACCGCGTCCAAGGCATCCCGGGCGTGAGGCTGCCACTCCCGCATCTCGTGCGAGCCCCTGCCGAACACGTCCACTAGGGCGCTTAGCATCTGAAGCGTGCCACCGACTACAGCGACCGCGTTTTCGGCTCGGAACGCGACGTAGTGCCAGTCGACCCCGCGGTCGAGGTCTGTCCGCTGGATCGCCGGGCGGAACTTGGCGTCCGCGTGAACCGCCCAACCGCGGAAGCGGAACAGGTCGGTGACCCGTCGTCGATACTCGGGTGCCGCGGCCGGGCGAATATTCAGGTGGTAGCGCAGCGTCTCGAAGACGATGGTGTGCCGGGAAGTGCGACGACCGTTAGCCCTGGGCGTGCGCCACTTTTCGCGGTGCGGGTGGTCTGGCGAGCGCGCCTGCACGGATGCGTAGAAGGCGTCGACGGCGAACGCCGAGGCAGAGATCGTCCGCATAGACGCTCGGAGTTCGGCGTCGAGGAGGTCCTGGAGTCCCTGCTCGTCGCCTGCCGGAGTTACCCCGGCGAGCGCCGCGACTTCGGCCGCAATCGCCACCTGCGCGTCGAGCGCGGCAACGGCGCCGTCCACGGACTCCTGCAGCCAGTGCGTCCACATCTCGACGCGCAACTCCGGCGACACTGGGTCCATCTCAACCCGTCCGTCATCCGTCATCCGGATCGCGAGCGAACCGGGAGGGAGCCGCAACTCTGCGCCGCGCGGGAACATGATGCCTGGCATGGCGATGAGCCTACGGGCGTGCCGCCGAGCGAAGCGGGATGTGCCGACTCGTCCCGCGCCTCCCTTCTATCGCGGCATGGGCGAACGATTCACGGGCCACTGCAGGCCAGGGATATTCTCGGCGTTCGCATGAGCGTTACTGTCGGGCAGGGAAAACGGGATGCCGTACGAGAGCCGCCGGGTCGTCTACGGTCGGCCGATCGTCGAGCCAGTCGGCAAGCTCGGTTGGACCCGTAGGGATGAAGGTGCCCAGGCTTCGCAGTTCGCGGGACATCTGGACAGCATTGCGGGCCTCCCTGTCCGTGAGCACCGCGTCACAATAGGGGACGGCCAAGGACAGTGCGTCGATGTCGGTGAGGTGATTGCTGGTCCACACATGTCGAGGGTTCTGGTGGAATCGTGTCTTCATGCTGATTGCCACCTGCACGTGGGGCAAGCCGCCCATTAGCTGTCGCGAGTCGCTGTCCGACGGCTCGAACGCTGGTCGCCCCTGCTCGAGCCGCTCCAGTTTGATCTGGGTATAGAGATCGAGCCACTCGTGGATGAACTCGCGAGCACTGATGAAGTCCCGAAGCCGGCCTCGCCGCCACTCCCCATTTTCGTCTAGCAGCCGAGCAGTCTCGCGCTCATAGCCGACGCGGCTCTCGTGGCTTTCGATGGCTCGCTCTGGTCGGTAGCCGAACTCTTGGCGGAGTCGTGGTAGTTCGTCATCTAGCGGCCCCCGCAATGCCTGACGTTCGAACTCAACGTTCAACTGAGCTGTGCGTGCCTCACCCATCTCTTTCGTAGTCCGATCGGTCACATCGTTGCCGTCGCGGTCGGTGAACTTGAGGCCGCCAACCACGCCAAAGGCATGACCCATAGTGGGGCGCACCAAGGGGATGGGAGGCCGAACTGGCTCACGAAGAAGAGCCGCGATGCCCGCCTCGAGCTCAAGACGCGCCATCACCACCCCACACAGCAGGTACTGGAACCCCGACAACCGTGCAACGACCTCGACGAGGTCCCCACGCTGTCTTGGATCGGCGATCTTGTTGATCTCCCACACGTGGGAGTCACTGAGCGGAAAGATGGCACGACCTTCGTTGGCGGCTTGCGAAGCGCACTGAAAGAGGCGTTCGTAGCGCCGCTCCGCCTTCGGGTGTTGGGTAAGGACTCGCCCCATCGCGATGATGTGGTTTAAGTCCAAGTACACAAGGGGAATGCACGGTCGGCGGAGGTGCGGCCACACCAGAGCCCCCGTCATTGGGGCCATCAGGGGAGCAGCCACGGGCGGGCGTCCTTCTCTCGGGAGGTGCGCGCCTTCCGCGCAACTCACGCCTCCTGTCTAGCGCAGAGCCCTGACGTCACACGGGCGCAACCGACAGAAGTGCCTTCGTCGCCGGAGGGCTCGGCCAAGATGTAGCCCGTGTCTCCAAAGAGGGCGTGATGCCCACCGAGACGGACTCTTCTGGCATGAACTGAAGCTCGCCGAGCCCGCGCGGATCCGCGGATGGGCGGGCGCGGCGGAATGACGCACGTGCGGATGACGGTCGGCTGGACGCGGATGCGCCCCGAATCAGGTGAGCAGCCGAGGCTCGGAGAGAGCGCGACTGATGGGTTCCAGCACACCTATGGAGTTGGCCACGCCCCTGAGCGACCTATCCCGTGATCGTAGCTAGCGGACAGCAGGTCCGTAATGCCATCAAGCTCGTCACCCCTGTCGAAGACATCAAGGTCATCGAGAAACAGCCGGTCTAGCCGCTAGCCTGTGCCAGCGAATCAAGGACGAAGCGGGGGCTGTTCAATGGACAACTCGAACTGGAGCGTCAAGGTCCAGTACCTTCTCGAGCCGACTTTCGCCACGTCGATGCCGGAGCAATGGCGATCGATGACGGTCTCGGTGACCTCCATCCCGGATGTCGAGGCAGTCGACCTCGCGAAAGCCGACGTGCAGGGACTCGTTGTCGGCGAGCTTGAGAACGGCCCCAGAGCCCTTCAAGAGGTACTGCACGTCGCCGTCCAACGAAACCTGGTCACGGAGTTGGCGCTTTCGGGGCTGGAACCTCACGAGTTCGACGTCAGCATGATGCCGACAACTTCTGAGCTCTACCTCGAGGCACTCCTCAGGCAGACTCCCCTGCCGGTGTTTGGCAGTCCGCCGCATGATTGGGTCCAACTGACTGCGAGTGCGGCCAGCGCCCCAGTGACCGCCGCCCTGGTAACGGTCAAGGACATGGGCATCACGGCGTCAGCGCTTTCAGTTGCCGGCAGCCTTGTGATCATCTACATCGCCGGGCCCATCATGTCTTCGGCAGGTAAGGGTGCTGCTTCGATCCTCGACGACTACATCGTTGACGTCCGCCTGCGTGCTCAAGAGCGTCGGGACATCGCCGCCCACAATCGCGAAGAGGAGCGCCGCAGAGACGAGAAGTTTGCGCCGCAAACTGGAGCGGCAGCGGCGGCAGGCCTCTGACGACGAGTTGTAGCCGGCTGCCCTTAGCCCAAGCAAGCCAAGTAGCTAGGAGTCACTGCGGACGCACGCTGAAGAAGAGCTGCTGGGACAAGCTCGCGATCTCATGTGTGAAGTCCTCAAGAACGGACTCATTCAGCACCCAAACGGGACGGTCCCCTCTATGGCTTCCCATCCGTGTGATGAGGAGAGCCCGTTCGATGGGCTCGATCTCGGGCTCACCATTTTCCCGAAGGCGGACTGAGAACAGCGGGATGTTTGTGACCACCACCGGCACCACAATCGTGACGATCGCGTCATTGGCATCTTGACTGGTGATCATCCTGGCCACGCCAGCAACAGCACTCCAGGCTTGATTTACGGCGGCGTACGTCATGTCCTTTTGTTGGTTCGTGTCAACGATGCCGTAGTAGTGCTCTTGCGACTGGAAGATGGGTGAGTGGTGCAATCCCTCAGCCCTAATCACGTGGCCGTTGGGCTTCGACTCACGCTTCAAGTAGAGCTTGTACAGCGAGTCGTCCGCGTCGAGCTTCCGACGGTCTGCCGGATAGAGGACCCACGGCTGTTTCAGTGACTTGCACTCCACCACCACGATGACGCGAACCTCAACGGAACCCGGCCCGCTCGACCCATTGATATAGCGGGCAACGACGTCGACCTCCCTAGTACCCCCTTCGCGCAGGACGTAGTGATAGGAGTGTTGAACCAAGTGGGTGGTCTTCAAGAACGCCTGCGCTGTCCTCAGCTCCAAGGCGTTACCGCTCGTCTCGAGCCAGCTCTCAATGTGTTCGGACACCGACTTCTTCCCCTCAGTCATGCGGCGACGCTAGGCCGCGGGCGGCAGACGGCGCTTGAAGTTGGTGTCAACGTCTGAACGTTCTCCACGAGAAAGCCTGGCAGGGCGGTCCCCCAAGAAGGATGCTGAGCGCATCAGCATTGCGGTCCGCTTCTCAGCGTCCGTGACGTTGTGACGCTCTCGGAGCCATTTGGCATAGGAGACGAAGAGCACCTGCTTCGCCAATCCCACCAGGGACGCGAGAAGCATCACGAGCGCCAGGTTCGTAGACCAGCCCATCTAGTCCACCTCCTTCATGAGTTCACCCATGAGCATGCCAGTGGCCATGGACAGAAACGGCGGGCAAACGGACCCGTCGGGTGCCTGAGCACGCATATGTCTCCTCGTCGCGAGCTTCCTGCTCTCACCCCTTCCGGGGTTTCAGTTGCTGCTGGACAGGACTGCTCGTGCTGTCTCCCGTCCTGTCAGACACTGGCGAAGCGCAGGTAGGCGACCTCCTTGGGCTCGCGTAGCACGTTGTAGAACTCCACCCTCCGGCGTTGATGATGTCGGCGTACTGTGCTCAGAAGGGCCATTTCGGGATGTAGTCGATGACTACGAACTCGATCTCGTTGAGCGTCTCCTCCCGCAGCTCCATGGTGTTGACGACCGTCGTGACCAGTACTCGGCAACCCTCATCAGGCGACTGGATGTAGATGGGCGTGCCACCAGTCTTGTCGTCGGCGTCGCACATGCCTCGCGCACGTAGAACTGGAACATCGTGTGGCAGGCCGGCATCGCCTCGTCGTCGGCGTTGTCGATCTCGGTGACCTCGCCGGACCGTACAGGTCGAGGGTCTGGTTGTAGATCAACTGCGTCCTCGGATGTTGCGGATTGCATCCTTGTCAGAGGCGCCACCGGCGTGCAATCGACGAGACACTGCGGCGGCAAGGGATGGGCTGACTTCCCACTCGTCGGCATGTGAGTGCAGATTGGATAGCCCGGCTGGCGGCGAAAAGACACACCCGGATCGCGAGGCATTAGGACGTTCTCTGCGGTCCGACGCGGTGGCAAGGCTACGCTGCCCGCGTGTTGGACAAGTGGCGCAGGCGAGTTCGGGCGACGCCGTCGGGAACGTGGCTGGTGATCACCGTCTTGACCTTCCTGCTGGTGGCGAGCATCGGGCAGAGCGTCACCAGGTGGGATCAGGTCACCGAGGATTGGCCGTCTGCCGTAGGGGCGGCGCTGGGCATGATGCTTCCCCTGGCTGCGCTGGGCTGGGGCGTGCGCTGGGCCGTGAAGGCAGCCGATCGTCAACGAGAATCAACAGTCCGCCGTTGAGAACATTGCGACACGCATCGGCAGAGCCGGGCGATGGTAGTTGTCCCCACGCGCCATGAGCGGACGCTTTCAGCGGACCGACAAGCGGTATGACGCGCCGCTCGGATCGCGGCATGTCGTGGATGCCTCACTCAGAGGGCGAGGGGATCTAGCGAAGCGTTGGGTGCGCGCTTGCGGAGCCACGGACCCGAGCCGCAGGCGGCGATTCCGCAGGTGCGCGCCCCGTGGCGTCTACTCGCTCCCGCGCGGGATCGTCACGAACCCGTCGGTCCAGTTGTCTTCATCCAGCGTGTACCGGTCGGACATGAAGCAGTCAGGCTCGTCGCGAAATCCCTCACGGAGCCGCGCCCTGCCGATGGCGGCCTGCACGCTCGGGTCGTCGCTGTACACGCCGATGATCTTGACGTTGTCGAACTCCTCGTCGATGAGCAGTTCCCCGTTCGCGACTCGATGTTCGACTGGCGAACCGTCCAGGTTTCGAGCGTGACTGACGTGCCAGAGAATGTGGACATCCATTCGGGCAGAGTAGGGCCCCAGGTCATTTCAGCGGCATGGGCCGACGTAGTTCACATCACTCGTGCAGGGTGGGACCGCCCAGCTCGCGGCGGAAGGACGCACAACACCCATCGCGGCAGATCCGGTAACGTCCGCACCTCAGGATGAAGGGCCGCAATGGCGTCGGTCAGCATACTGAAGCCCGATGGAAGTCGAAGTGGGCCACGTTCGCCGAAGCGAGTCGGCTTTCGAGCACGTCGAATCCGCGCCTCAGAAGCAAGTCGTGTTCGCCGTCTGAAAGCGGTACGCCTTGCAAGGCGTGAACATCGTGGTCGACTCCGTCCACGGTGACTGTGCCGAGGCCCTCGAAGTCGAATGGCTCGCTCCACATGACGTGGGGCACGGTTGTATCCGGGAAATACTCGCGAATGGCGTTGGGAAAAACGACCCCTGGTGCAGCGAGCCAGCCGTCCTTCATGACGCAGAATGCCGAAGTCGCCACGACATTGGCCGCCTGTAGCGCCCCCCTCGCGGCCACCAGCATGAGCTCGACCCTGACATCTCGGCCCTCCAGCATGTTGCGCGAGGCATGCAGGGACGCCGTCGAGTAGGTGTCAAGCGCAGGGGCGGGCGTCGATGCTGCCTCAATCACGGCGACGCTGTGCCTCTCGGTGGCGTCGTAGTAGGCGCGAACCTGACTTTCGCCTCCGAGTGCGCATCGAAGGTATGTGGACATCAGTGAGCGAGTGGGGGGCAGAGCAGGCCGCGCTGTCATGTTGGGGATCTTGCCCGATCTCCATCCGAATCAAGGCCCGACACTCGCCACAGGCGTCCGCTCATCGCCATGTGAGTGCACATTCGACCCGCCCAGCTCGCGGCGAAGTGACGCATGGCGCATGCAACTTGGTATTCCGACGTCCTGGTTGGAAATGCGTCGCCTTGGGGGCGCGCGCGGCGCGAGTCAACGAACCCGTTGCCAGCTCCCCTCGAGCACCGCTCGATCGGCATCGCGGGCCGGCAGGGGATGGAGACCTTCCACCGGGACGGCGTTGCGCGTTGTGAGGGCGTCACCCCGGATCGACCATTCGACGGCCGTGAGGTCGTTCTGCACCCAACGGCCGAGGCCGTCGTACCTCACGGTTCCTTGGTCGCCGATCTCGAGCCCGCCCTGGTCGTTCTCGACGAAGATGAACCACCGGCTCCCGGCGAACTCGATGACGAAGCGGCCGGAGCCGTCGGAGAAGCCGTTGGAGGTCTTCCAGGCTGGGTCGGGCCAGAAGTGCACATCGTTCAACTGCCCCACGGTGACGTCCCGAGCCCATCGGCCATCCGGGATGCCCGGACCGGTGTAGGCGGTGACGCTCGTGGATATCCACGTGGTCTTGGTGAAGAACTGGACTCGGGACACACAGCTGTCGGCGACCGACTCGAAGATGAGCTGGTCACCACGAGTGGTCATGCGGTACCTGCCGCCGGGCGAGTCGCAGATGTGGTTGTTCTGGCTGAACGCGTCCGTTCCGAACACCCCTCCACGGCCGAACCGCCCGGCCACCAACGGTTCCCCCCTGCCGTACTTGTTGGGAGGGGTGGCGGTAACCTTGCCGTCGGCGCCGACAGCGAGCGCCCATCGACCGGAGGCCTGGGGCGCCTCGGCGAAGGGGGCGACCAGGCCGGCATACCGGTCTTGAAGCGTTGTCGGTGTCGGACCGACTGGCGGGGCGGGCTCCGGCTTCGGCGTCGTCTGCGCCATCAGGGTGACCACCAGCGCGGCGCAGGCGGCTGCTGCCAGTCCGGCGACGCCAGCCCAGCGGCGCGCCTGTCGGCGGCGGTGGGCGGCGAAAGCCTGGCCGAGCAGCAGCTCCACGTCTGGTTCGCGAAGGGCTGCGGCATTGGCGGTCAGGCCCACTCGCAGGCGGTCGTCAACGGGCATCGGACCCGACCTCCTCTCCGAGGGTTTGGGCTAGCCGCGCGCGGGCGCGGAACAGGTGCTGCTTGACGGTCGACTCCGACACCTGCAGGGTCCGGGCGATCTCCAGGACCGGCCGGTCCTCGAAGTAATGCAGCACCACGACAGCGCGCTGCATGGGCGCAAGCTGCTGGACGGCGAGGGCGACATCGTGGTCGGGGACCGCGGCTGTGCGCGGGAACGACTGGGCAGTGGCCTCCTTGACCGGTCGGCGCGCTTCGCGACCGACGTGGCGAACGGCCATCCGGATGGCCACCTTGCGCACCCACGCCTCGGGACGGTCGTATGCCGCGACGGACCCCCACTTCGCGAGGAGCGTGACGAAGGCGTCTTGGGTGATCTCTTCCGCCGCACCCTGGTTGTGGACAATCAGGTAGACGGTGCGCGTGATCGAGGCGAAGCTGCCGCGGAACACCAGCTCGTAGTCACGCCGTTCATCGGTCTGCATCGCATCCCCCGAGCGTGGATGGGACACCTCGACTCAGGCTGCAGGAAGCCGTGCCGGCGCACCACCTGCAGATGGAGGAGCGGGTCATGACGGGGCGAAGGTCGGGCTCAGGCTCGGCACCAGCTTCGACGCGTCCACGGGGCCCGGCGGGGCCTGAGCGATGGCGGTGACGGGGGCTGCGATCAAGGCCAGCGCGGAAGCGGCGAGCGCGACGGCGACACGGAGACTGCTGGTGCGGTCCATGGCTTCCTCCAGGTGCCGTGCGCGACGGTCGCACGGTCTACCCATTAACAGACCCAAGGAGCCGTGGAGGTTGACACTTCGAACGCAGGTTCTGGTGAGTCGACCGGAAGCGAAGTCTGATGCTGGTGGAACGGTGCTGGATTTAGGCGTCCAGAAGGATTTCGAACTCGAGTTCGTTCTCGATTGGAATGCCCTGTCCCGGGGCGTAGAGCCCTCTCGACGAGTGCCGCTTCTAGGGCCTGATCCCGAATGGTCCCAGCGCGCCGGCGTCGACGCGCAGTGACTCGAACAACGCGTAGGCGTTGTCGACGGTGAAGACGTCTGCTCCCGCCAGCTTGCCGAGGTACTTGTCGACGATGGGGGCGGCTGCTTGCAGCGCGGCCGCGTCGAGATAGGTCTTGAAGATCGCCCAGGCGTTGCCCGACGGCCCGTACTTCTGGAAGAACGGAGTGGGGTCGAGGGATGCCAGCGTCTGCTTGGTGCTTGCGTCCAGATCCCGGATGTACTGTCGCTGCAGGTCGCCGTCGGCGCGGACACCGAGGCGGCCGAGGTGGCCGCCGACGAGGGTTGTCCAGCGGTAGTCCATGGCGGTGTCGTGTGCGCGCACCCAGCCTGGAATGTTTTGTGACACGGCCAGATTCTTGAACGGCGCCCAGCCCGGGAAGAGGACGTCGACCACCATCAGCGTGCGTTGCCTCGGCGCGTAGATGAAGATGTTGTCCGGCGTGTGGTTCGGCCCGTGGTAGGCCAGTTCAAGCCGATCGCTGCCGAACTCGAGGACGTGCCGGTTTTTGAACGTCAGCGTGGGGGCCGGACGGTTCGGGTCGCCGGTCTCGAGCAGCAGCCGTCGGGTTTGCTCATGTCCGACGCGGAGCACGTGGTCGCCGAAAATTGAGGAGGCCCCGATGTGGTCGGCATGGAAGTGCGAGTACACCAGGTGGGTCACGGTGGACGGTGTGCCCGTCTTGTTGGTGACTTGCTTGATCGCCCGCAGCAAGTTGTGACCGATGGTGGGAGGCGCGTCCACCACAACCACGCCGTGTGCGGTGGCAAGGAACATCGACTGGTAGAAGCCGTCCGTCACCCAGTACAGGTTGTCCTTGATCGGGCCGACGAAGTACCCATCGGCGTTCAGCGGTGGACCGAAGGCACTCGGTGGAACGGGCGCGAACGACGGCAGGTCGCCGGCCGAGGCCGCGTCTGCGGCCGCGGCGCTTGCCGGGATGAGGGTCGGGCCGAGGATGGCGGCTGCGGCCGGTGCTGCCGCCACGAGCGCGGCGAGTCCGAGAAAGCCGCGCCGGTTGGGGCGGGTCGCCGATTGCGGGATGTCAGTCATGGGGTGCTCCTTTCCGCTGGCGCGCCTTGGCCCTGCGTGGTTTTGCCGCTGCGGTGATCGATTCGAGGTCAAGGGTGTTGAGATGTGCCGACAGACGGGCGAGCAGATCGGTGAGCTGCTCCCGCTCATCGGCGGTGAAGATCGAGAATTCTGCGGCGTGCAGCGCAGTCACCTCGGCCAGGTACGCGTCGATCACGGGCTGGGCCGCATCGGTCAGTTCGATGAGCACGAGCCGGCGATCGTGGTTGGGCCGCACTCGCCGGACCAGGCCCCGGCGTTCCAGGGTGTCGACCAGCGAGGTGATGCTCGCGCCACTGACGAGCAGGCGTTCGGCGAGCACGTTCGCGGGCAGCGGCTCGCCGGCACCTTCGACGGTGGCAAGAAGAATCCGCGCCGCGAGGGACAGGCCGTGCCGACGCAGCGCGCGGGTGTCGGTTTCGGTGAACCGGCTCGAGGCGAGCATCAGGTTCTGAGCGCACTCGGTGGCAGTTGGATCACCGGAGGGGAACTCGCGGGCGAACGCGCGGCGGTCGACCCGTCTGGCAGTCGGCTCGTGCCCCCCGTCGTCCGGGGCCACCTCGGTGTTGGACCTGCTCAGTAGTCGAGCTGTTCGGACGACTCGAGACATGCGATGTCGGGCGCACCCGTCACGCCGCCCTTGCGCATCACTTCGGGCAGAGCGGAATCGGAGGCGAACCCCTCGGCCGAGCCGCGATCGGGGAAGTCGATCAGGACCGTCACTTGGTTGCCGTCGTGCAGCACCCGGTGCCCGGTCGCGCCATGCTGGCGGCGGTTCGCCTCATGGCCGTCGAATGCGTGCTTCCAGTCGTCGTAGCTGTCGACGGTGTGGCGCACGAGCAGTGTTGCCGTCATCTCTACCTCCCTGGTGGGCGGACTCCTTAGAAGTCCGATCATTAGATCTCTAAGGAATACTCCGGAGCGGGAACTTCGTCAATAGGCAGTCGGGCGTGCATGACACGTGACCGTTCGTGCGGCCAACGGGCCGCCGAGAACGGCGGAGAACAGTAGTTCGGTCGAAGGGTGCTGCGATGTCCACGGGTTGATTGAAGGCCAACACGAACTACCGCTACCGCGTCGTGGCGTGGAACCACGCCTGGGTGTCGGCCTACTTCAACATCGCCGCGGCCAGGACTCCACGCAGGTAGCCAGGTAGCCAGGGAGCTGGGCACCTTGCGCCGCCCGAAGGTCGCGCCAGGAAGACCGCGCCAGCAGGAGGTTCCCCCAGCGTCTCTGCCGAAAGATCTGCCAATTGTCGGAGGCGGCATGACTGAGACCGGGCCATCCTCGTAATTGCGGGTGTCCGGCCGGCCACCCGACCAGGAACAGGGGAAACACAATGAAGGCAACACGAATGACCGTTCTGGCTACGTTTGGCGCCGCCACGGCTCTGGTGCTCTCGGCAGGGCCTTCGCTGGCGCACGAGTGCATGAACGCCAGCAAACAGAACCAGGCCGCTGGCGTCCAGGTGGTGATCAACGCCAACACCGGCGAGATCGTGTGGACGACGCCTGGCCTGGCCAACCGGCTGGACCGCGGACTCGTGAGCCCCGACGGGGTGGGCTTCCATGGCCTGGTCGGCCTCGACTTCGACGGCGACGGAGTGGTCGACGTTGCCACGTACATCGTGGGACCTGATGACGAGGTCCCCGATAACGCCCAGTCAAACGGGGATCCCTGCCACGGGGTGACCAGCATCGAGACGTTCTTCAGCCAGTGCGTCGGCGGGTAGGGTCTGAGTCGCACAGACCGGTCCGGACGGGGTACTCGAGCGCGGGGCCGCCGAGCCACCCGGAAGCAGCTCAACGCTCTCATTCGGCTTCTGGGCCGGTCGGGTAGGGCACTCGAGCAGCCGCGCTCTCGCATGCCGGCGCGCTGACCGAGCGCAACGTCGTCGTCAGCCCGACGTCCGTGGTGACCGGAGCCAATGAGGGGTGCCGTCGACGGTTTCGGTTTCACCCCACCGAGGACGAGCCGACCCACAACTCCGGCCCCGACATCGGAACCACGCCGTCCCTCGACCACCTCGACTCACGAAGGTCAGCCTCGCCGGCAACAACCGCCTCACGACTAGCCACCCCGGCAGATTTCGCGGGCGACAGGTGCCTGCTTCTTTGTGGGCGGTGTGACGCGCCCCATCGCCGCGGCTTAGTACTGGGCCAGAACGAGCTCGAGCAGGGCGGCCTCGACTTCGCGGTCGAGCTCGAGGCCGCGCAGGCGCGCTGCCGCGTCTGCGGGTCCGTCGGCCGACCCGACCAGAGCGAACGCCGTGCTCTTCAGGTTGTAGTCGATCCTGGCCCGGTCGAGCACCTGGCGTAGTCGCTCGACGGTCCGCGACCAGTCGAAGGGCCGGACGTCGTCGAGGGTGACCGTCAGGCTGTCACCGCTGGCGACCTCGCCGAGGGCGAACCGCGTGCCCGCGGTGGTGGGTGCGGGGGAGAGGGTCGGCTCGTCTGTGCCCTGGGTGGAAAGGGTCGCGTCCGCCTCGACGCCGAGGACGAGCAGCGTCCACGTGCGCGAGGCCGGGAGGACGTCGACGGCGCCAGTGGGCGCCGCGATCACCAGGGTGCCGCTGGCCTCGTCCCAGGTGATCGTCGTGACCGCGGTGTGCGCCCCGGTGCTCCCGTCGTCCGTGCCGCTGCTCCCGTCGTCCGCACCGCTGCTTTCGTCGCCGGCAGCGCCGCCTCCGTCATCCTCGCCGCTGCGCCCGTCGCCGGCAGCAGCGCCGCTTCCGTCGTCCGCACCGCCACTCCCGTCGTCCTCGACGAGGTCGAACCGGCCGTCCGCCCCGACGGCAAGGACGAGCTCGACGTGCTCGGGCAGCGCCGTGCCCACGGTGGCGTCCTCCGAGCCAGCCAGCGGCAGAAGGCCGCCCGCCCGCACCAACACCGGCAGGGTCTCCAGGGGCCGGTGCAGTCGCACCTGCCTGCCTCCGCGGTACCGCGTGCCGGTGAACAGGTCGGTCCACACACCGTCCGGCAGCCAGGCCTGCGCACTGCCGAGCCCGAGGACCTCCTGCTGCGGGCTGGTGATCGGGGCCACCACGAGCTCGGTGCCGAAGCGGAACTGGTTCGGCACGGCATACGCCTCGATGGCTCCTGGGTCCCCCCAGTACATCGGCTCGACGAGCGGCGCCCCCTCGCGCGCGGCGCGGGCGTTCATCGTGTGCAGGTAGGGGACGAGCCGGTGCCGCAGCCGCAGGAAGGCGTCGATGGTGGCGCGGGCCTGGTCGGGGAAGGTCCACGGCTCCTTGCGGATGAACGGGTGCAGGGTCGAGTGCAGCCGCATGATCGGGGAGAAGACCCCGAGCTGCACCCAGCGGACGGTCAGGTCGTCGTCGCGGCTGCCGTACCAGTGACCGCCGATGTCGTGGCTCCACCAGCCGTAGCCGATGTTGGACGAGCTCGCGGTGAAGTAGGGCTGAAAGGCGAGCGAGTCCCAGGTGATGTGGGTGTCGCCCGAGAAGCCGACCGGATAGCGATGGCTGCCCGGCCCGGCATACCGGGAGAACGTGATGGGCAGCTGACCGCGCCTGGCGGAGTCGTTGAAGTGCTCGATGTTCAACAACCACAACGGATCCACGCCAGGGGTGCGGCTGAAGGACCCCTGTTGCCAGTCCAGCCACCAGAAGTCGACGCCCTCGTCCTCCAACGGATGGTGGAGCCGCTGGAAGTACGAGTCCATGAAGCGGGGGTCGGTCGGGTCGAAGGCGACCGCGCGCTCGCTGGCCGGGTCGATCCCCATGTCTGAGGCGACCTGCGGGTAGGCGTCCTCGAACGCGCGGACCCCGTCGGCCGGATGGACGTTGAGCGTCACCGCGAGGCCCCGCCGGCGCAGCTCGGCGAGGAAGGACGGGGGGTCGGGGAAGAGGTCGCGGTTCCACGAGTAGCCGGTCCACCCGGTGCCGAAACGTGAGTCGATGTCGACCCAGTGCCAGTCCATGTCGAGCACCGCGACCGACAGCGGCACCCGCTCCGCGTCGAAGGTGTCGAGCAGCTCGAGGTACTCGTCGGCGGAGTAGGGGTGGTAGCGGCTCCACCAGTTGCCGAGCGCCCAGCGGGGGAGCATGGGCACCGCACCGGACACGGCGTAGAGGTCGGCGACGGCGGCGCGGTAGTCGTGGCCACGGACGAAGACGTACAGGTCCTGCGTGCCCGGGCGACGCACGGCCGGAGCTCCGTCCTCGATGAGGAAGGAGTCGGAGTCGTCGATGACGGCGATGCCGGTGCGGGAGACCACCCCCGGGCCGAGGGGGACGGCGCCGTCGATGTCGTCTAGGGTGCGGGCGGTGCCGCCGAGACCGTCGGCCGGCTCGCCGTAGCGCCACTCGCTGGTGTGCGCGTCGGGCATGGCGGAGGTCGCCGTGACGACCAGACCGCTGGGGCTGAACGCCTCGCCGTCGTAGTCGAGGTGCAGGCACTGCGTCGACAGCTCGATGCGCTGACCGTGGCGGTGCACCTCGATGTCGGGGACCGACAGGGTGCGGTTGACCGCGAAGGTGCTGGCCCGGTCCTCGAACTCGCCCGACTCCGACCACTCGATCCGCAGGAGCCCGGGGGTGAGGACGGTGATCCGCCAGCACTCGCCGGCAACCACCGCGTCGGGGTGTGCCACCGGGTTGCCGGGAACCGTCAGTCGAGGCGTCATGGGTGCCCTCCTTCGCGTCGAAGGGTATCGGGATCTGGGCCACGGGACGGGGTGCGCGCGCTCCCGCCTATCCTTGAGCGGTGAGCACCACGCAGCACCACGACGCCCTCGCCAGCCTCGCGGCCGGCGCACACCTTCCGGCTGCCCAGCAGCCGCAGTGGCCCGACGCCGCCCGCCTCTCCAGCGCCGTCGCCGAGCTCGCGTCGTATCCGCCGCTGGTGTTCGCCGGGGAGTGCGACGTCCTCAAGTCCCGGATGGCCGCCGCGGCCCGCGGCGAGGCCTTCGTCCTGCAGGGCGGGGACTGCGCCGAGACGTTCGCTTCCGCGACCGCCGACAACATCCGCGACCGGGTCAAGACCATCCTGCAGATGGCCGCCGTCCTCACCTACGGCGCCTCCGTCCCGGTCGTCAAGGTCGGCCGGATGGCCGGCCAGTACGCCAAGCCGCGCAGCAGCGGAGCCGAGACGCGCGAGGGAGTCACCCTCCCGGCATACCGCGGCGACATGGTCAACGACTTCGACTTCACCCTCGAGTCACGCACGCCCGACCCGCAGCGGCTCGTGAAGGCCTACCACGCGAGCACGGCCACGCTGAACCTCGTGCGCGCCTTCACCCAGGGCGGCTTCGCCGACCTGCGCCACGTCCACGACTGGAACCGCGGCTTCGTGGCCAACGCCGCCAACAACCGCTACGAGCGGCTGGCCAAGGACATCGACAAGGCGATGAAGTTCATGCAGGCCTGTGGCGCGGACTTCGATGCCATGCGCACCACCGAGTTCTTCTCGTCCCACGAGGCGCTGCTGCTCGACTACGAGCGGCCGCTGACCCGCGTCGACAGCCGCACCGGCGAGCTCTACGACACCAGCGGCCACTTCATCTGGGTCGGCGAGCGCACCCGCGACATCGACGGCGCCCACATCGACTTCGTCTCCAAGGTGCTCAACCCGATCGGCATCAAGCTGTCCGCCAAGGCCGAGATCGACGACGTCCTGCGCCTCATCGACAAGGTCGACCCCGACCGTGAGCCGGGCCGCCTGACCTTCATCACCCGGATGGGTGCCAAGACGGTTCGCGACGCCCTGCCGACCCTGGTCGAGAAGATCACCGGCTCGGGCGCCCAGGTCACCTGGATCTGTGACCCCATGCACGGCAACACCTTCGAGTCCGCCAGCGGCTACAAGACCAGGGACTTCGACGACGTCGTCGAGGAGGTGCGCGGCTTCTTCGAGGTGCACCAGGGCCTGGGCACCGTCCCCGGCGGCATCCACGTCGAGCTGACCGGCAACGACGTCACCGAGTGCATCGGCGGCGCGGAGAAGATCCTCGACGCCGACCTGAACAAGCGCTACGAGACGGTCTGTGACCCGCGGCTCAACCACCAGCAGAGCCTCGAGCTGGCCTTCCTCGTCGCCGAGATGCTGTCCAAGGACTGACGTCCGCGCCGGTTCTCGCGGGGCCACCGCCCGGGCCCACCTCTCGGGCCCACCTCTCGGGCACCGCCCGAGCCCACCGCCCGGGTGAGCCTCGAGCAGGTATGCCGCCGGGTCGCCGGCCGTCGAAGCCGGCCGACCTCCTAGGCTGGCTCGCATGCCTGCTGCACCCCTGGTCGACCTGCTCTCCGACACCCTCACCCAGCCCACCGACGCGATGCGGCGGGCGATGGCCGACGCCCCCGTCGGCGACGACGTGTTCGGCGAGGACCCGACGGTCCGTCGGCTCGAGGAGCGGGTGGCCGAGCTGCTCGGGCACGAGGACGCGCTCTTCGCGCCCACCGGCTCGATGGCCAACCAGCTGTGCCTGCGGCTGCACGTCGCCCACGGCGAGGAGCTCATCGCGGACTCCCTCGCCCACGTGCTGCGGGCCGAGATGGGCGCCGCCGCGGTGCTGTCCGGCATCTCGTCGCGGTCCTGGGTCGCCGACCACGGCGTGCTCGACGCGGCCCAGCCGCTGGCGCTGATGATCCCCGACGGCGGCACCTACCAGGTCAACACGCGCCTGGTCGTCGTCGAGAACACGCACAACTTCGGCGGCGGCACGGTTCAGCCGCTCGACCAGATCGAGGCACTGCGCGCGGGCACCCGAACGCGGGGCGTGGCGATGCACCTCGACGGCGCGCGCCTGTGGAACGCCCACGTCGCCACCGGCGTCCCGCTCGCGACCTATGGCGCGTTGTTCGACACCGTGAGCGTGTGCCTGTCCAAGGGCCTCGGCGCCCCCGTCGGCTCTGTCCTCGTGGGCTCGCGCGACCTGATGGGGCAGGCTCGCATCTGGCGCAAGCGGTTCGGGGGCGGTATGCGACAGGTGGGCATCCTGGCGGCAGCCGGGCTGCACGCCCTCGACCACCACCTGCTCCGTCTCGCCGACGACCACGCCCGGGCCCGGCGCTTCGCCGAGGCGGCGGCCGCCGCGGTCCCGGGCTCGATCGACCCGCAGCGGGTGCAGACCAACATCGTCGTGCTCGACGTGGCGGGCGCGGGCTGGACCCCCGCGGGGTTCGTCGAGGAGGCGGGCCGACGCGGCATACGCCTCTATCCGGTGAGCACCACGGCGGTGCGGCTGGTCTGGCACCTCGACGTCGACGACGCGGGCACGGACCGCGCCGTCACCGAGCTGGTGCCGTTGCTGGAGAAGGGTCCGCAGACCTAGCCATCTGACCTAGCCCCCAGGGCTGCCCAGAGACCGAGCCCTCAGACCTGGACCTCAGACCTCGTGGTGCAGCAGCTCGGCCGGGCGGTCCTCCTCGGCTGAGGCGCCGGAACGGCGGCCGAGCAGCTCGACGACGTACATCGCGGTGAGCACCAAGGCGCCACCCAGCAGCATGCGTCCCGTGAGCGACTCGCCCCCGAACAGCACCGCGAAGAACGCCGCGAAGACCGGTTCCATGGTCATGACGATGGCGGCGCGGGTGGCCGTCAGGTGCGACTGGGCCCACGTCTGGGCCCAGAGGGCTACGGCACCGGCGACCAGCGCCATGTAGAGCAACGAGGTCCACTGGCCGCCGGTCGCGGGCAGGGTGACGCCTCCGGGCAGCGCGCCGACCAGGGCCACCACGGTGATGACCCCCGCCTGGACGGTCGCCAGCCCGGTGGCTGACTGGGCGGTCGAGAACCTGCCGAGCCCGATGATGTGCAGCGCGTACAGGGCCGCTGCGGCCAGCGTGAGCATCTCGCCGTAGCCCATTGAGACGCCGCGCAGCGAGAGCACCGCAAGCCCGGCGGTGGCGAGCAGGACGGCCAGCCACGTCGTCCGGGGGATCCGGTCGCGCAGCAGAACTGCTGCGAGCACGGGGGTCAGGACGATGTAGGTGCCGGTGACGAACCCGGACACCGAGGCGCCGGTGTGTTCGAGCCCGACCGTCTGCAGCAGCTGGGCCAGGCCGTAGAGGATCCCCAGGACGACACCGATGAGCACCTCGCGCCGGGTCAGGGCGAGCAGCTGCCGCCGGAACAGCACGGCCATGACGGCCGCCGCGATCGCGAAACGCACGGCCAGGAAGTCGGCCGACGGCACGTGCTCGACGAGGTCGCGGATGAGGAAGAACGTCGAGCCCCACACCGCGGTGACCGACACGAGCAGCAGCGTCGCCAGCCGCGCCGGGGACAGGCTCAGACGATCACCATGGTGACGACCGAGCCCTTGGGCGCCTCGGTGTTGGCTGCAGGGTTGGTGTGGTGGACGGTGCCGAAGATGCCGCCGAGGGCGTTCTCACGCTTCACGTCGAAGCCAGCGGCTCGCAGGATCGCCTCTGCCTCGTCGGCCTGTTTGCCGGAGACATCGGGCACCTTGACCAGGACGGGGCCCTTGGAGACGACCAGCTTGACCGTCTCGCCCTTGAACAGCGTGCCGCCGGCCGGTGACTGCGAGATGACGTTGCCCTTGGCGATGGTGTCGCTGTTGGCCTGCTCGGTCGCGTCGACCGTGAGTCCGGCCTTGGAGAGCGCGTCGACCGCCTCGGCGGCCGGCTTGTTGGTGAAGTCGGTGACCGGGATCGGCTGCCTGCCCTTGGACACGACGATGTTGACCTTGGTCCCGCGCTTGAGCGGGGTGCCCACCTTGGGGTCCACGCTGACCACGAGACCCGCGGTGACAGCCTCGTCGAAGGCCTCCGTGCTCTTGCCCAGCGTCAGCTTGGCCGCGGTGATCTGGTCGCGCGCCTCGGCGGCGGACTTGCTGACCACGTTGGGCACGGCATACCGCTCCGGCCCCTTGGAGACGGTGACCTTGACGTCGGTGCCGCGTCGCACCTCGGCGCCGGCGCCGGGGTCGGTGGACATGACCACACCCTTGGGCACCGACTCGTCGAAGCTGTCGACCCGGTCGGCGCCCAGGTGGGCGACCTCCAGCTTCGCCTCGGCCTGGGCATAGGTGAGGCTGGTGGTCGTGGGCACGAGAGTGGGGGAGCCGGGACCCGCGAGGAACCACCAGGCGGCGACCCCGGCGACCAGGGCGACGCCGAGGGCGATCCAGATCCAGCGCCAGGGTCCCCCGGCACGGTCGTAGTCGTCGTCGCTCCCCATGGTGTCGAGCACCCGGCCGTGCAGCACCGGGGGAGCGGTGGGGGTCTGGTCGATGGGTAGCGACAACCGCGGCACCGGGCGGCCGGGCTGGGCGGCGTGGCGCGGCGCGTGACCAGCGAGTCCTTGGCCAGCGGCCTCGTAGCCAGCCTGGTCGTCAGCCGACTCGTGGCGAGCCGGTACCGGGAGCGCGCTGGTGCGTTCGACGGAAACCGTGCTCGCTCCACCGGCAAGCGCAGCGGGGCCCTCGGGGCGGCGGTCCAGCTCGGTCGGGGTCAGCATCGCCCGCGACTTGCGCACCTCCGTGAGGAAGTCCTCGGCGTCGTAGGGCCGGTGGTCGGGGTCGCGCGAGGTCGCCAGGGCCACCAGTGCGTCGAGCTCGGCAGGCACCGAGGTCACCCTCGACGACGGCGCGGGGATGGACCCGTGGACGTGCTGGTAGGCGATGTGGATCGGGGTGTCGCCGGTGAACGCCTTCGTGCCCGTGAGCATCTCGAACAGGATCAGCCCCGCGGCATACACGTCACTGCGCGCGTCGGCGATGCCGCGCTCGACCTGCTCCGGAGACAGGTAGGCAACCGTGCCCAGCAGGACTCCCGTCTGGGAGGCAGTGGTCTGGGTCGAGACGGCCCGGGCGAGGCCGAAGTCGGCGACCTTCACGGTGCCGTCGTCCTCGCGCAGGATGATGTTCTCCGGCTTGACGTCGCGGTGGATGATGCCGCCGCGGTGGGCCGCGCCGAGGGCCTGCAGGACCGGGCCCATGATGTCGAGGGCGGCGCGGGGTGTGAGCGGTCCCTCGGCCTTCATCACCTCGCGCAGGGTCTGTCCGGGGACGTACTCCATCGCGAGGAACATGTGGCCGTCGTCCTCGCCCTGGTCGAAGACCGACACGACGTTGGGGTGCGACAGCCGGGCCGCGGAGCGCGCCTCACGCTTGAACCGGCTGACGAACGCCTCGTCCTGGGCGAGGTCGTGGCGCATCACCTTCAGCGCGACGTCACGGTCCAGCCGGGTGTCCAGTGCGAGGTAGACCGATGCCATTCCGCCGTCGGCGATGTGCGACTGGACGCGATAACGCCCGTCGAACACACGCCCGAGCAACGACTCGGTGACACCGGAAGACACCCGCAAAGTGTAGGAGGTCTCGCTGGTCATCTCGCGCAGGCGGGTCCGTGGGTGGTGTCCCGACCGCATTCGTCAGGCGGGCTCACATCCTGGAGCGGTGCGCCTTGATGGCGGACACGTAGACCTTGGTGTCGGCGTACATGCCGTTCTTCTGGACCGAGTAGAGCCCCTGGTAGTAGCCGGCGATGGCCTGGTCGATCGTCCTCGCGGACCGGGTCAGTGAGCGCAGGATCACCACGCCTGCCGTGATGTTGTCCTGGGTCTTGAGCAGATCCAGGCGGCGTCCGGCCATCTCGGAGGCCCACTGCCCGGACGACGGGATGACCTGCATGACGCCGATGGCGTTGGCCACCGACACCTGGTGCTGGTTCCAGCCCGACTCCTGCCACCCGACGGCCAGCGCGAGCTTGGGGTCCACGCCGTGGCGGCGCGCTGTGGCGACGATCATCGCCTTGGTCTGGCTACGGCTGGGGACTGCGTGGCGGGCCAGCGCGGCGCGGTTGCGGTTGGCCGCGTTGACGATCGAGCTGGGGTAGGTGCGTCCTGCGAACGAGTTGGCGCTCGCGGCCGACTTGGCCGGCTTGGCCGGCACCTTGAGCCGCTGGCCCGGGTAGATGACAGAGGCCGCCGACAGCCGGTTGGTCTTGAGCAGGGCGGCGAGGGTGACGCTGTGCTTGGTGGCGATGCCACTGAGCGTGTCACCGGCGCGGACCGCGTATGCCGCGGTGCCGGCACGGCGGGTGGCCGCCGGTGTGGTGCCGTGGACCCTGAGCACCTGTCCGGGGTGGATGACGCTGCGGGCGTTCAGCCGGTTCAGCGAGTACACCGTCGCGAGGGCCGTCCTGGTGCGGGTGGCGATGGCGCTCAGCGTGTCGCCGCTGCGCACGCGGTAGGTCGTGATGGACCGTGCTGCGGCTGCCGCCGGGCGGCTGGCGCTGGCGGCGCCGACACCGGGGATGCGGACCTTCTGGCCGATGTGCAGGACCGAGCGGGTGGAGAGCCTGTTGGCCTTGAGGAGGGCAGCAAGGGACACGCCCTTGCGCGCGGCGATGTGGCTCAGCGTGTCACCGGATCGGACGACGTAGGTCGCGCGCTTGATCGCTGCGGCCCTCGCAGCGGCCGCGGCACGCGCCCTGGCTGCCTCGGCGCGGGCCTGCGCGGCGGTCTTGGGCACCGACAGGCGCTGCCCGACGGACAGGTGGTTGCCACCGTGGCTCAGGTGGTTGCGCGCCGCCAGGGTGCCCGTCGTGGTGCTCGTGCGGGCGGCGATGTCGGCCAGGGTGTCTCCGCTGCGGACGGTGTAGGTCGCCCAGCCGTAGGGAGCCGGCTTGGCCTTCTGGACGACGGCGACCGCCGCCTGGGGGGTGGCCGAAGGGAGCGCTGCCGGAGCGATCACTGGGGACATCGGGGGCTGCCTTTCGGGCGGTGGCGGAACAGGCGGTGGAACGGGTGTGGAGCACGTGATGGAACAGGTGAGGCGAGACGTGGTGGGGCAGGTGGTGGAGCCGGTGGTGGAGTGAACAGTGGGACTTCTGTGACGATTGTGAAAGGTACACCATCTGGGCCCTCCATATCGACTTACATCGATGTAATTCGCTCCTGGGGACGCGATTTGCTTTGCCTGACTTCGCTGGCACTCTTGTCCCGTGACTGATCAGCCCGCGGCCTCCGCCGAGACCCCGCTCGAAGACCTCGTCGGCTCCTGGCTGACCGTGCCCGACATCGCCGAGCGCCTCGGCATCCCGCTGTCCTCGGTGCGCAAGCTGATCGAGGACCGGGAACTGCTCAGCTCCAGGATCGGCGAGCGCAAGGTCGTCGCGGTCCCGGCGCAGTTCCTCGAGGAGGACGTCTTCCGTCACCTGCGGGGCACCTTCACGGTGCTCGCGGACGGGGGCCTGAACGACGCGGAGATCCTCCGCTGGTTGTTCACCCCGGACGAGACGCTGCGGATCGGCGGGACTCCCGTCGACAACCTCGCAGCCGGGTTCAAGACCGAAGTGCGTCGCCGCGCGATGGAGCAGGCCTTCTAGCTCCCCTCCAGCAACCTTTGCTAGCAAAGGTTGCTCGTTGACGGACAGGTTGCAACCTGTACGTCAACCAGTTTCCTTGGCTAGCAAAGGAAACTGGTGGGGGGTCGGGGTCAGTGGGCCCGGGTCGTCGAGCTGTCGATCAGCTGGTCGAGCACACCGGCGGCCTCGGGTGACAGCTCCCGGGTCGACTTGAGCGCCATCCGGGCCGAGCCGGCGAGGCGGGCGATGTCGGCCTCGACCGCGTCGACCGCGCCCGCGGCGGTGATCGCCTCGCGCAGCCGCTGCACCGTCTCGTCGTCGAGCGCGGGATCGCCCAGTCGGGCTTCGATGAGCTCGACCCCGGCCTGGTCGGCACCGGCGAGGGCGTGCGCGATCAGCACCGTGCGCTTGCCCTCACGCAGGTCGTCGCCGGCAGGCTTGCCCGTCGCGGCCGGGTCGCCGAACACGCCCAGCAGGTCGTCACGCAGCTGGAACGCCTGGCCCAGGTCGAGGCCGTAGCGGGACAGGGCCGAGAGGTCCTCGTCGCAGGCGCCGCCGGCGGTGGCTCCGATGAGGAGGGGGTGTTCGACGGTGTACTTGGCGCTCTTGAACCGGATCACGTGCTCGGCCCGGTCGATGCGCTCCTGGGTGGACACGCCGTCCCACGACCGGGCGGACTCCACGACGTCGAGGAACTGTCCGCCCATGAGCTGGGTCCGCATCACGTCGAAGACGCCGCGCCCCCGCGCAAGGTGGTCCGAGCGCAGGCCCGAGGTCGCGTAGATCTCCTCGGTCCAGTTGAGGCACAGGTTGCCCGCGAGGATCGCGCCGGCCACGCCGAACCGGTCCGCGTCGCCGGCCCAGGACTCGCGCTCGTGGCGAGCCGCCAGCGAACGGTGCGCAGCCGGCATACCCCGGCGGGTGTCACTGTCGTCCATGACGTCGTCGTGGATCAGCGCTGCAGCCTGGAAGAACTCCATGGCGGTGGCCACGCGGACGAGGGCGTCGGAGTCGGGCTGTCCTGTGGCGCGGTAGCCCCAGTAGAGGAAGGCGGCCCGCAGCCGCTTGCCGCCGGTGAGGAGGCGGGCGACGGCGCCGAGCAGCTCCTGCGCGTCGGGCCCCACCTCGGCGAGGATGCCCGCCTGGTGGGCGAGGACGTCGTCGACGGTGCGCTGCACCCGCTCACGCAGGGAGGCGGCGTCGAGCGGGCTGGTCACCACGCGTTCCTCCCGGGCGTCTGTCGATCCGCGAAATGTCTCATCCTGTGCTGGCACTGAGCCTACGGCGTAGGGCCTCCACTAGTGTCACCGCCATGGATTTGGGGCACACCTCGGGAGTGAATCGACCGACGCAGCAGCCGTTGTCGATCCCCGGCATGCTCGCGGCGCCGCGTCCCTCGATCAGTTTCGAGTTCTTCCCGCCCAAGGACGACGCGGGGGAGTCCACGCTGTGGGACGCCATCCGGCGGCTGGAGTCGGTGCGACCCGACTTCGTCTCGGTCACCTACGGCGCGGGCGGCTCCCACCAGGACCGCACGGTGCGCGTCACCGAGCGGATCGCTCGTGAGACGACGTTGACGCCGCTGGCCCACCTCACCTGTGTCGGAGCGTCTGTGGCGGCGCTGCGCCAGGTCGTGGGCCTGTATGCCGCGAGCGGCGTCCGCAACATCCTCGCCCTGCGGGGTGACCCGCCGGGCAACGTGGGCGGCGAGTGGGTGGCCCACCCGGAGGGCCTCAACCACGCGACCGACCTCGTCGCGCTGGTGCGGACCCTGGGGGACTTCACGATCGGGGTGGCGGCGTTCCCCGACGTGCACCCCGCGTCGCCGAGCTTCGAGCACGACGTCGAGGTCATGGTCCGCAAGGCCGATGCAGGAGCGAGCTTCGCGATCACCCAGATGGTCTTCGACGCCGACAGCTACCTGCGGCTGCGCGACGCTGTGGCGGCTCGGCGCGACCTGCCGATCACGCCGGGCCTGATGCCCGTGACGAACTTCAAGCAGGTCGCCCGGATGTCCGAGCTGATGGGCACCCCGTTGCCGCCGGCCGTCGTCAGCCGGCTCGAGGCGGCCTCCCACGACCCCGCCGCGACCCGCGAGGTGGGCGTCCAGATCGCCACCGAGCTCGCCGACCGAATGCTCGCCGAAGGTGCGCCGGGTCTGCACTTCATCACGATGAACCGTTCGACGGCGACCCTCGAGGTCTACCGCAACCTCGACCTCGCTGCCCGCACTGCCACCCCCCGCGCGTAACGATCGCAACCTCTGGCCACCGGTGGTGGATCTGTGCCCGCATCGGGGGCCTGCATCCACCACCCCTGGCCAGAAGTCGCGGGATCTGGTCGTCGGATCGGTCAGTCGTCGGATCGGTCAGTCGCGCGTGGTGAAGGCCCGGGCGAGCGCGGCTGCGCCCGAGAGCACGACCACGGCCAGGCCGTAGATCGTCGCGGTCCGCTCGAGACCGAGGTGGGGAGCGGCGAAGCCGGCGGCGACCGCCGGCAGCCCGAACGCCAGGTAGCTCACGACGAACACGCTGGAGAACAGCTCGCCGCGCTGCTCCGGCCCGACGGTCGGGGTGATCGAGCGCATGATCCCGAGGAACGACGTCCCGAAGCCGGAGCCCGCGACCACGGCGGCGAGCAGGAAGCCCACCAGCGACTCGGCGTGCAGGGCCACGAGCGTCAGGATCGTGCCGAGGGCGAGCATGGTCGTGCCGTAGAGCGTGATCTCGCGGGGTGAGCGACGCCGGCCGAGCGCGGAGCTGAGCGCGCCGACCCCGGTGAGGACCGCCACGACAGCGCCCTGCTCGAGGTGGCTGCGGCCACCCAGGAGCTGACCGACGATCGGCGCCCCGAGGGACAGGTAGAGGCCACCCGTGGCCCAGCCGGCGAAGAGCGCGGGGGCGCTGCGCCGGAAGGCAGGTCGGGCAGCGACAGGTATGCCGACCTGGGGCCGCAGCGAGCGGCGCCAGCCCTCGTGCCGGGGCGAGGTCTCGGGAAGGGTCAGCACCGCCACGGCGAGGAGGGCGTAGAGGACCGTGAGGGTCGCGAACACGATCGGCAGCGCGTGCGTGGTGGCGTCGAGAGCGATCCCGGCGAGCAGGGCGCCCGCGGCGAGGCCGAAGAGCGGGGTGACGCTGTTGAGGGTGGCGGCCAGGCCGGGGCGGTTGCGGGGCTCGAGGTCGACGACCGCGGCGGACATGGTCGACATCAACAGGCCCGCGGCCACGCCCTGCACGGCCCGGGACACCATCAGGGTCGCGACGCCGTCGGCGTGCCAGAACCCGACCATGCTCACGGCGAGGACGACGAAGCCGGTCGCCAGCACCGGGCGGCGGCCGACGTGGTCCGACAGGGAGCCGGTCACGAGCAGGGTCGCGAGGAGGGTGAGCGCGTAGACCCCGAAGATGGTGGTCATCGTGCCGGCCGAGAAGCCGATCTCGGCCTGCAGCACGGGGTAGAACGGCGACGGGGCGCTCGCACCGACCATCATCGCGACGACGGTCGTCAGGGCGAGCACGAAGGCGGGCCGACGGGCGAGCCGCAGCCGGCCCTGCCGGTCGCGGACGGTCGTGGGCGTCGGTGTGCTGCCGCTCGGGCTGGTCGTGTCGGTCACGGTCGTGCTGGTGGTGCCGGTCGGGATGCTGCTGGTCGCACTCATGACGGGCCTCTCGGACGAGAACAACGGTTCGATATTTGTCGAACTGTCATTCCGGCCGCGGCATTCCCGATTCCGCCAAATTGGTTCGAGTATTATCGAACCATGCCCGCAAACCAGGAGCTGCCACACCCCGCCATGTCGGACGTGGCGCTCACCGACGTGCTCTTCGCGCTCAGCGACCCGGCCCGGCTGCAGATCGTCCGCGACCTGGCCCACGGCCCGCTCGAGATGGCGCAGTGCGGTGCGACGAACCCGGCGCTGCCCAAGTCGACCAAGTCGCACCTGATGAAGGTGCTGCGCGAGGCGGGCGTCATCCGCAACGAGCCCCGCGGCCGGGAGCGGCTGGTGTCGCTGCGCCGCGAGGAGCTCGACGCGACCTTCCCCGGACTGCTCGCCAGCGTGCTCGGTGACTCGCGCGGCTGACCCGGCCACGCGGCATACCCGGCCGTCCGCGGCCCGTCGAGGGTCAGTCGCTGGACGGTCCGGTCAGCGGACGCAGCTCGCCGACGAGCGGTACGACGTCGGCGATCGAGTCGACGACGCGGGTCGGCTGGTAGGGAAAGCGCTGCACCTGGTCGCGCCGGGTCGACCCCGTCAGCACGAGGATGGTCCGCAGGCCGGCCTCGAGCCCGCTGATCACGTCGGTGTCCATCCGGTCGCCGATCATCACGGTCGACTCGGAGTGGGCGTCGATCCGGTTGAGGGCGCTGCGCATCATGAGCGGGTTGGGCTTGCCGACGAAGTAGGGCCGGTGGCTGGTGGCCGCGCTGATCAGGGCCGCGACGGAGCCGGTGGCGGGCAGCATGCCCTGCGGGCTGGGCCCACTGACGTCGGGGTTGGTGGCGATGAAGCGGGCCCCGGCCTCGATGAGCCGGATCGCCTTGGTGATCGCCTCGAACGAGTAGGTGCGGGTTTCGCCGAGCACGACGTAGTCGGGGTCGCGCTCGGTCATCGTGTAGCCCACCTCGTGGAGCGCGGTCGTCAGCCCTGCCTCACCCACGACGAACGCGCTTCCGCCCGGCCGCTGGTCGGCGAGGAACTGCGCCGTCGCGAGGGCCGAGGTCCAGATCGACTCCTCAGGCACGTCGAGACCACTCGCGAGCAGGCGGGCCCGCAGGTCGCGCGGGGTGAAGATCGAGTTGTTGGTCAGGACGAGGAACCGCCGCCCTGACTCCTGCAGCGCGGCGATGAAGTCGGCGGCTCCGGGGATGGCGCTCTCCTCGTGGACGAGGACGCCGTCCATGTCGGTGAGCCAGCACTCGACGGGCTTCGGTGTGGTCATCGGCCCATTGTGTCCGAGTGGCGTGCGCGGCTCGGGGGAGTGCCGCTCCCCGGACGGCAACGTCCTGTGCGACGCCTGTGCGACGCCTGTGCGACGCCTGTGCCACGCCTGTGCCACGCCTGGGCGTCGCCTGGCGTTGCGCTTCGCACGGGGGACGGCCACGATGGAGCGATCAGCATGCGCATGCTGGCTGTCGTTCCATGGCTGGCTTGCCATTCGGTCACACCAAGGACTGCCATGATCCAGCGCTCGCGTGTACTCGTGACGGCCGCGGTCTCCGGACTTGCGGCCTCCCTGCTGTTCGGGGGCCAGGCCTCGGCCGTCCCCGCCGCTCCACCCAAGGACCCCCTGGCCGTCGGTCGAGGCGGCGCCGTCTCCTCGGTCGATCCCTACGCGACCCAGATCGGCCTGGACGTCTTGCGTCGTGGCGGCAACGCGGTCGATGCGGCTGTCGCCACGGCCGCCGCCCTCGGTGTCACGGAGCCCTACAGCGCGGGCATCGGTGGCGGCGGGTTCCTGGTGTACTACGACGCGGCATCCGGCAGGGTCCACACCATCGACGGCCGCGAAACGGCCCCCCAGCTGATGGAAGCAGACGCGTTCGTCGAGGGGGGAACGCCCATCCCCTTCGCCGAGGCGGTGACCAGCGGACTGTCCGTGGGCGTTCCCGGCACTCCCGCGACCTGGGACCTCGCCCTGCGCACCTGGGGTTCCCTGTCGTTGCGCGAGGCCCTTCGCCCGGCCGCGCAGCTGGCCCGGTCCGGCTTCGTCGTCGACCAGACCTTCCGTCAGCAGACCATCGACAACGCGGCCCGCTTTGCCGACTTCACCAGCACCGGAGCGCTCTTCCTGCCCGACGGCTCTCCGCCCGAGGTCGGCTCGGTCTTCCGCAACCCTGACCTGGGGCGCACGTACGACCGACTCGGCCACCAAGGGACCGGCTACCTGTACCGCGGCCAGCTCGCGGAGGAGATGGTGGCAACGGTGATGGACCCGCCGGTGGCCCCGGGATCGACCAGGACGGTCCGACCGGGCCTCCTGCGGCTCGCCGACCTTGCGGGGTACGAGGCGCTGTTCCGGGACCCGACCATGGTCGGTTACCGCGGGCTGGCGGTGGCGGGGATGGCGCCGCCTTCTTCCGGAGGGTCGACCGTCGGGGAGGCCCTGAACATCCTCGAGAGCAGCGACCTCGGCGCGCTGGACCGCGTCGAGGCAGAGCATCGCTACCTCGAGGCCACGGCGCTCGCCTTCGCCGACCGCAACCGGTTCGTCGGTGACCCCGACCACGTGGACGTCCCCTTGGCGGAGCTCTTGTCGCAGGGGTTCGCCGACGAACGCTCCTGCCTCATCGGAGCGTCGGCGGCGACCAAGCCGGTGGCGCCGGGCTCGCCGGACGGCGCCTACGCCGCCTGCGCACCGGCTCCTGTCGGCGCCGAGCGGAGCCAGCAGGAGGGCCTCTCCACGAGCCACCTCACCACGTGGGACCGGTGGGGCAATGTCGTCTCCTACACGCTGACCATCGAGCAGACCGGTGGTTCGGGCATCGTCGTCCCGGGACGCGGCTTCCTGTTGAACAACGAGCTCACCGACTTCAACTTCGCCCCGACCCAGGGTGGGGCGCCGGATCCCAACCTCCCCGCTCCCGGCAAGCGGCCGAGGTCGTCGATGGCCCCGACGATCGTGCTCGACGACGGTGAGCCGGTGCTGGCGGTGGGCTCACCGGGCGGGTCGATGATCATCACGACCGTGCTGCAGACCCTGCTCAACCGCCTCGACCGCGGCGACGAGCTCCTTGATGCCGTGGCCGCCCCGCGGGCGTCGCAACGCAACACCGCTTCGGTGTCCGCAGAGGCGGCCTACATCGCCTCCTTCGGGCCGGCGCTGTCCGCGCGCGGTCACTCGTTCGTGACTGTGGCCGAGATCGGGGCGGTGACTGCGATCGAACAGCGTGAGGACGGCGCCCTGGTCGCGGTCGCCGAGCCGGTGCGACGCGGCGGCGGTGACGCTGGGGTGGTGCTTCCAGCGCCCTGACCTGCGACTTTGCAGTTCCCAGCACAGCACTTGCGTGCGGTCTCATCCGCCGTTTGCGGTGGTTCGACTGTAGTTTGGCCACGTGTCGGCGAAACCCGAGCCGCGTCGTGTCCAGAACCGGTGGCGCCCACCGGCCGGGCCCTGCGTGCTCATGCTCCTGCTGACCGGTATCGGTGTCATCCCCCTGTTCTGGGTTGGTCGGTACTACTTCCGTGGCGACACCCAGATCGCGTACGTCGGCTGGTGGTACCACCTCGGCGAGCGTCTGCGCGATGGCGAACTCCCCCTCATGGAACCCTTGGCCTGGGAGGCCGGGAACTACGTCGCGGAGGGGCAGTGGGGTCTGTTCAGCCCGCTGACGATCCTCATCGGTCTGGTGACCACCGTGGTGCCCGACGTCGTCGTGTTCGTCACGGTTCTCAAGATCGGGCTGATCGTGCTCGGCGGTCTGGGTACGTACCTGGTCGTCCGCAGCTACGGAGCGCGCGAGCCGTTCGCGTTGGTGGCCGGACTCGTCGTGGGGTTCTCGGGCCAGTCGGTGTTCAACGAGTGGCCCTCGTGGGTCAACGGGCAGATGGGGGCCGCGTTGCTCCCGTGGGCGTGGTGGTTGACCCGCAGGGCCATGGCGGGGCGCAATCCTGCCGGCGCGTTGGTCCTGTGCTACCTGGTCGTCTCCGTGGGCTACGTCTACTGCGCGATGTACCTGACGGTGATTCTGCTGGGCTGCCTGGTCGACGCACTGATCTCCCGCTCCCGACGAGAGCTGTTCACGGTCCTCGGCCTGCTCGTCTTCAGCGGGTTGGTCACGGTGGCGGTGTACCTGCCGGGGGTGCTGACGGCGCCCCTCACCTCGCGCGCCCCGTGGGTGGTCGTCGGACGAGGCCGGCTCACGACGGACCTCCAGGGTCTCTTCACATCGATGTTGCCGACCCTGAAGAGGAACTACCTCGTGTGGCTCCTGCCCGTGGTCCTGTGGATGGATTTCGGGCGGCTCCGTCGCTCACGCCGCGACCTGACTGGGGCGCTCGTCTCGACCGTGGTTCTCACCCTCTGGGTGCTGGGTCCGAGCGCCGTCGGGCCGTTGCGGTGGCCCATGCGTGTGATGCCGGCCCTGATGGTGCCCCTCATCGTGCTGCTTGCCGTCGTGGCCTCACGATGCCTCCTGACGCGAGTCTCCCGGCTTCGCTTCCTCTTGTCGGTGGCTTGGGTGTGTGTCGCCGGTTATGTCGTCGTCGCCCGTGATCCGCAGCAGCTGGAGGTGGTGTTCGAGGGCGTGGTGCTGCTGGTGGTGGCGCTCTGGATGACGGCGTGGTCGCTCGCTCACCGGGGTGCACGAACGACAGTTGGCGTGGTGTCGGTGTGGACGGTCGCACTGTTCGTCGTCCAGTACGCACTTCAACCTGTGCCTCCGGCAGCCGACAGGCACATGCCGGCGGCGCCAACGCAGTACGGCGGCCGGATCACGTCGGCGTGGGGCGACGTCATGGTGCTGGGAAATGCGGAGAGCCAGAGCAACCAGAATCCCGCCATCGCCCACGACCTGCTCATCGGGTCGGCGTGGTACCTCGACACCAAGGATGTCCAGAACGGGTACACGACCATCAACTTCCGCAGGTTCCAGGACAAGTTCTGCCGGGTGTACAGCGGTGCCACGTGCACGAAGGCCCTCGACGCCCTGCAGTCGACGGAGCCCGGCACTGGGCGGCCGTGGATCGACCTGCTCTCGGTCAGCACCCTGGTCATGTACCGCCCGTCCTTCGCGAATTCGGACCTCACCCATCCACCCCCTGGGTGGAGTCTCTCGGAGAGCACGGAGTTCACCGTCGTCTGGAAGCGTGACGTGCGCCTTGCCACAGCCGGAGGGGTGGTGGCGACCTCCGCCCACCTCGCCGTGGAGGAGGAGTCCGTGACGGATCGCATGGTCAGGCTGCGAGTGACCGCGGTGGGGTCCGAGGGCGGCACGGTCACGCTCAGCCGACTCGCCTGGCCGGGCTATTCGGTCGAGGGTGCCGAGCTCGCGGATCCGGTCGACGGCATGCTCGTGCGGGCCGCTGTGCCTGCAGGGGCGGCCGGCTCGACGATCACCGTGCGGTGGGATCCGCCGGGGTGGAGGCTCGAGCTCTGGGCGCTGTGGACAGCCGTGCTCGCCGGGTTGCTCTGGGTCGTTCTGTCAGCGTCAGGGTGGCGGCGTCGCGGACCCCTCCGCCGCCGGGCGCCTACCAGCGCGTCTGCATCGCATCCGGGGTCCGGAACCAATGGGCGTCGGAGTGTCTGAGCGCTGCGGACGTCAGCAGACCTCTATGGGCATGGCGCCCGGTCCGCACACTCTGAGCAGTTCCTCGTAGGTCGTGCGGAAGACGGTGTGGCTGTGGCCGGCGGCCGCCCACACGTGGCGGTGGCGGCTGAGGGAGACGTCGACGAGGGTGCGGACCTGGCTGCGGTGGCCGACCGGCGCCACGCCCCCGATGGTGAACCCGGTCGCCGCGAGGACGAAGTCGGCATCGGCCCGGTCGAGGTGGTCGACGTCGTCGACGAGGTCGGCGACCTTGACCAGGTCGACCTTGTGCGCGCCCGAGGTGAGGATGAGTATCGGGCTGACCGTGCCGTCCGGGGCGTGGGCCCGGAAGACGAGCGAGTTGGCGATCTCGGCGGGGGTGATGCCCAGCGCGGCGGCAGCTGCGGCCGCGGTGCGCGCGGCGTCCGGGAGGGTGACCACCTCGGGGACGACGTGGTGGACCGCAAGGGTCTGCAGGACCCTGCGGACGGCAGGGTGGCCGGTGAGGTCGGGGGCCGACGTCGGCACGTCGGACGCTGTCATGGCCGAAGACTAGGGCCGTCCGGACACGCCTGTCACCAGTCGTCCACCAGGGGTTGACGGACTGTCCGTGGCGGGGTGTAGCGTTGTCCTTGTTCGAACACCTGTTCGAACTCGTGGTTCACGACGACGACCGATCCACCGGACACGGCCCCACACCGTGGCGGACGGTCACCCCGGGGACCACTGCGGCTCTGGCCCTGTGAGCAGGCGCCTCGACCCCGCCCCTCACAGGGCCAGAGCGCATCACCGTGTGATGCAGCCGAGCTGTGCCCCGGTGGCGCTGTGTTCCGGTGGCGCTGTGCCCTGCCCGGTTCTGTTCCACCCGTGCCCGCCGACATCACCATCACCACCACTGAACAGCCACCGCCACCCGAACCAGATCCCTGAAGGAGCACCTGTGGTCCGCCGCTACGAAGAGCCCATCGAGGTCCGAGAGGGCGCTCGCGAGGACCTCACCCCTGGCCTGGGAGAGGTGGCGGGGCGCGGCCCGAACGCCTTCGTCTGGCGTGGCCGGCTCTATGTCGTCCGGGCCGTGCTCGACCGCTGGCAGGAGCGGCGGCCGTGGTGGCGCGACGCCCGCGAGCGCGAGGGCACCGACGTGCTCACCGACGCGCGGGAGCGGCAGGTCTGGCGGGTCGAGGCGAGCGCCGGCCGACTCGCCGGGATCGGGGTCTACGACCTGTGCGCCGACCCCGCCAGTCACGCAGGCAACCAGTGGCGGCTGCTGAGGGTGGCGGACTGATGGGCGCCCGGACCGCCCAGGGGACGGCCACCGGAGCCGGCGCCACGCTCGACCTGCTGGATCGGGCGCGGCACTCCCTGCTCGAGGCCTGCCAGAGCGAGGAGGTCGCCCGACGCTATGACCAGGCACAGCTCGGCGCACTGCGCGCCGCTGCCGCCGTGGTCGCCACCCGCATCACCTCCACCCACCCGTCCGCGGGCCAGTCCGGTCCACGCAGCCTGTGGGAGCTGCTGCCCACGGTCGCGCCCGAGCTCTCCGAGTGGGCCGGGTTCTTCGACGTCGTGGGAGCTCGCCGCCACCACGACCACAGTGCGCGGGAGGCCGATGACCTGCTGCGCCAGTCCGAGCTCTTCCTCGACCTCGTCTGCCGGACCCTGGGCCTGCCGGTGCCCAGGTCGCCACACGACCACCTGCTGGTGCCCACCGCGCTAACCAGCACGGTGACGGCGGGGGCCGGCCCGTGAGCACCGAGTTCGCCCACCTGCACGTCGCGTCGGGGTTCTCGATGCGCTACGGCACCGCGACGCCCCAGGCGCTGGTCGAACGCGCAGCCCAGCACCGTCAGCCGATCCTCGCGCTCACCGACCGCGATGGTCTCTACGGTGCGGTCCGCTTCGTCCAGGCAGCCACCGCGGCAGGCATCGCACCCGTTCTGGGAGTCGACCTCGCGGTGGGCCCAGATGTGGTCGGTCCGGATGCGATGGGTCCGGCGATGGGCCCGGCTGCGGTGGGTCGGACCCCGGTCCGGGGTGGCGCCGAGCGCGACGCCCGCCACCCACGGGTCACCGTCCTCGCGCGGGGGCGGGCGGCCGGTGTGCCCGCCGGGGTGGGGTGGGCGGCCCTGTGCCGGTTGGTCACCCAGACCCACCTGCGAGGCGAGCGGGGGGTGCCCGTGAGCTCCGCCGCCGTGGTCGCAGCAGCGTGCGGCGGCGCAGGTGGAGCTGGTGGAGCTGGTGGAGGTGGTGGAGCTGGTGGAGCTGGTGGAGGGGAGCCCAGTCCACTCGTGGTGCTGCTCGGCCCGGACTCCGACGTGGGACGGGCGCTGCTGGCCAAGCGCACCGACCGGGCGCGTGAGCTGCTGGCCGTCTGGCGACGCAGGCTGCCGCCCGACGCCCTCGTCGTCGAGGTGGTCTGCCACGGGGGACCCGAGGGCACTCCGGCATCGCGCAGCCATGCCCGTCGGCTGCTGGGGCTCGCCGACGAGCAGGGTGTCCCCGCGGTGCTCACTGCGGCGGTGCGCCACGTCGACCCGGGGGAGTCGGCCGTCGTCGACGTGCTCGACGCCGCGCGGCGGCTGGTCGCCCTCGACACCCGGCACCTCGACCGGGTCACCGACGCCGCCCACCTGGCGACGACCGACACGATGCACGCCATCGCCCGTGAGGTCACCGGTGGCGACCTCGGCCGGGCTGACGACCTGGTCGGGCGAACCCTTGCCCTCGGGCTCGGCTGCGCCCAGAGCGCCCGCCACGACCTCGGCATCGGGTCGGTCCACCTGCCCGAACCCGAGCGGGTGGGGGTCGATCCCGGCATGAGTGCCCAGGTGGTGCTCGAGCAACGGTGCCGCGCGGCCGTGGCCGGGCGCTACCCCGGGGCCGGCGAGCGCGACCTGATGGCCGTGGAGAGTCGGCTCACCGACGAGCTCAAGGTCATCGCGGAGCTGGGCTACCCGACCTACTTCCTCACCGTCGCCGAGGTCGTCGACCTCATCCACGACATGGGGGTCAGGGTCGCGGCCCGCGGCTCGGGAGCCGGGTCGCTGGTCAACTACCTGCTCGGGATCAGCGGGGTCGACCCGATCCGCTACGGCCTGCTGATGGAGCGGTTCTGCTCGCCGCTGCGGGCCGAGCTGCCCGACATCGACATCGACGTGGAGTCGGCCCGCCGCACCGAGGTCTACGAGCGGATCCTCGACCGGTTCGGCGGTGAGCGGGTCACCTGCGTGTCGATGATGGACACCTACAAGGTGCGGCACGCCATCCGGGACGTCGGGGCGGCGCTCGGGTTGCCCGCGGTGGAGATCGACGAGATCGCCAAGGCGTTCCCGCACATCCGGGCCCGGGACGCCCGCAACGCCATCGCCGAGCTGCCCGAGCTGCGTTCGCGGGGCCTGGACAGTCCTCGGCTGCGAGCCCTGTTCGACCTCGTCGAGCGGCTCGACGGCCTACCCCGCCACATCGCGCTGCACCCGTGCGGGGTGATCCTCTCCGACGGCAGCCTGCTCGACCGGACGCCGGTGGAGGCGAGCTGGCTGGGTTTCCCGATGAGCCAGTTCGACAAGGACGACGTCGAGACGCTCGGGCTGCTCAAGCTCGACGTCCTCGGCATCCGGATGCAGTCGGCGATGGCCCACGCCGTCCAGGAGGTGGCGCGGGTCGACGGGATCGAGGTCGACCTCGACGACCAGGCCCAGGTGCCGCTCGACGACGAGGCGACGTTCCGGCTCATCCGCACCAGCCACACGCTCGGCTGCTTCCAGATCGAGAGCCCCGGACAGCGTGAGCTGATCGGCAAGTTCGGTCCGGAGCGGTTCGAGGACCTCGTCATCGACATCTCGCTGTTCCGGCCCGGCCCGGTGAAGTCCGACATGATCACGCCGTTCCTCGAGGCCCGTCACGGCTGGAAGGACGTCAGCTACCTGCACCCCACGCTCATCGAGGCGCTGCGCGAGACCGAGGGGGTCGTCGTCTTCCACGAGCAGGTGCTGATGATCGTCGCCGAGACGACCGGGGTGTCGCTGGCCCAGGCCGACGAGGTGCGTCGTGCCCTCGGCACCCCCAAGGGACAGCTCGAGATCGAGGCCTGGTGGCGACCGGCTGCCTCGGCCCGCGGCTATGCGCCGGCCGATGTCGACCGGATCTGGGAGGTGCTCAAGGCGTTCGCGTCGTTCGGGTTCTGCAAGGCCCACGCCGCAGCCTTCGCCCTGCCGACCTATCACTCCGCGTGGCTCAAGACCCACCATGCCGCCGCGTTCCTCGCCGGCGTGCTCACCCACGACCCGGGGATGTACCCCAAGCGGCTCATCCTCGACGACGCCCGGAGCCTGGGCATCGCCGTGCTCGGCCTCGACGTCAACGTCTCGACCGGCAGCTACCGCATCGAGCGCCTGGACGGCGGCGACCCGTCCGGGTTCGTCCCGCCGCACCCCGACCTGCCCGATGCCAGCGACTACGGCATCAGGCTGTCCCTGGCCGACGTCCGCGGCATCAACGACGCCGAGGTGGCCCGCATCGTCGCCGGGCAGCCCTATGCCGGGCTGGCCGACTTCTGGCACCGCGCCCACGTCTCGCGTCCGATCGCCGAACGGCTCGTCCTCGCAGGGGGGTTCGACAGCCTCTACGGCATGCGGGTGGCCTCCGCCGGCATCGATGCCGGGGGACTGGGACGCCGTGGCAGGACCACCCGTCGTGACCTGCTGCTGCACGTCGCAGAGCTCGACCGCTACGGCCGGGCGCTGGACCGCTCCGCACGGAGGGCGGCACCACGCCGGGCGAGGGGGAGCCGCGCCCTGCCGGTGTCGGACCAGCACCTCGAGGGTGGTCAGGTGCGGGCCCGGGCGGCGGCGCAGTCCCAGGCAGCGCAGCCGGTGCGGGCAGCCGACCTGCAGCCGACCCAGCTCGCGCTCGACCTCGGCGACCGACCCGAGCTCACCAGTGGCACCGGCCTGCCCGAGCTGAGCGGCCCCGAACGCGTCCGCGCCGAGCTCGACATCCTCGGCCTCGACGCGAGCGCCCACGTGGTCGACTTCTACGCTCCGATGCTCGATGCGCTCGGCGTCACCCGCAGTCGAGACCTGTTGCGGGCGCGCAGCCGATCCACCGTGTGGGCGTGCGGGGTCAAGGTCGCCACCCAGACGCCACCGATCCGGTCAGGGCGGCGGGTCGTCTTCCTCACCCTCGACGACTCCACCGGACCGATCGACGCGACCTTCTTCGAGGATGTCCAAGGCCCTTATGCCGCAACGGTCTTCCACTCGTGGATGCTGCTCGTCCGTGGTGTCGTGCGCCGCACCGGTCCGCGGGGCATCTCGCTGCGGGCGACGGGTGCGTGGGAGCTCACCCCGTTGTGGGACGCGTGGAGAGGTGGTGGCCTCGAGGCGGTGTATGCCGCGATGGACGCCAGCGAGCGCGCCGCCACCGAGCAGGCGGAGGCGTTGGAGGCTGCCCACCAGCACGAGGTGAACGGAGGCAGGCGGGTCCTGGTGCACGCCTCGGGATTCCGGCAGTCGCCCTACGCCGACACCCGGCCGCCGGGGGAGGACGTGCGGGGGTCGCACCGCCTCGGTCAAGGGGCGTCGGTGCCCGACGCGGGAGGGGCAGATCAGTTCACACCGCCGCGCAAGCTCTGGCACTCGAGCCCCGGCAGCTCTGGTCACTGACCACCAGTCGTGTCGGGCACGGCAGGCCGTCACCGACACGACTGGCCATTAGGCTGGCCAGCGCACCCGCAGACCCAGCACAGGAGGTGGCCGTCGTGGCCGAAGAGCAGTGGCGGACCCGACGCGGTGGCGTCGAGACAGCCCTGCGGACCTCGGCGGTGTGGGCCTCCGTGCGCACCCTCATCGAGCGCCAGCAGGCCGAGCTTGGTCGCCCCCTGCGGGTCCTGGACCTCGGGGGTGGCACAGGCGGCCTCGCGGTGCCGCTGGCCGAGCTCGGCCACGACGTCACCGTCGTCGACCCGAGTCCGGACGCCCTCGCCTCCCTGTCGAGGCGCAGCGCCGAGCGTGGCGTCGCCGACCGGGTCACCGCACTGCAGGGTGACGCAGACTCCCTTGCCGACTTCGTGGGCGACCAACCGGTCGACCTGGTCTGCTGCCACGGCACCCTCGAGGTCGTCGACGACCCCGAGGCCACCCTCGCGGCGCTGGCCGCAGTGCTGGCTCCCGGCGGGTACCTCAGCCTGGTGGCCGCAGGGCGGCTCGCCGTCGTCCTGGCCCGGGCGCTGGCCGGCCAGTTCGCCCAGGCCCACACCGCCCTGACGTCGGCAGACGGCCGCTGGGGTGGCGCCGACCCGCTGCCGCGCCGGTTCGACGCCGCCGCGCTCCAGGCCCTCGTCGAGCAGACCGGGCTCGTGGTCGAGGACGTCCACGGCGTGCGGTTGTTCAGCGACCTCGTGCCGTCGGCACTGATCGACTCCGATGCCGACCGCATCGCCCTGCTCGAGCTCGAACAGGTCGCCAGCCGCCACCCGGACTTCGGCTTCCTCGGACAGCTCGGCGCGGCCGTCCACGTCCTCGCCCGACGCTGAGGGCGAGCCGGGACCACCGATGAGCCGGCGCCAGTACGCGCTCCCGCAGCGTGGGGCGGAGCACCCACCCGATGACACGGGGTGCACCGTCCTGCACGTCGACATGGACGCGTTCTATGCCTCAGCGTCGCTGCTGAGCCGCCCCGAGCTCGTGGGCACTCCCGTCATCATCGGCGGTGGCGGCAACCGCGGCGTCGTCCTCTCGGCGACCTACGAAGCCCGCAAGTTCGGTGTGGCCTCGGCAATGCCTATGTCCCGAGCGCGACGGTTGTGTCCCACGGCGACCGTCATCGCCCCCGACCACCACCTCTACAGCCAGATCTCGGCTGCCGTCATGGCGACCTTCGAGACGATCACCCCGGTGGTCGAGCCGCTCTCGCTCGACGAGGCCTTCCTCGACGTGTCCGGCTCACTGCGCCGGCTGGGCAACCCCGCGAGGATCGGCCAGCTCATCCGCGACATCGTCCACGACGAGCAGGGGATCACGTGCTCGGTCGGGGTCGCCCCCACCAAGTTCGTCGCCAAGCTCGCCTCGGGACTGGCCAAGCCGGACGGCATGGTCGTCGTGCCTCGCGACGAGGTGGTCACCTTCGTCCAACAGCTCCCGGTCGGGGCGCTCTGGGGGGTGGGGGACAAGACCGAGGAGACGCTGCTGCGCCTCGGACTCCACACCGTCGCCGACATCGCCCACACCCCCGTCGACACGCTGCGACGGGCCCTGGGCGAGAGCGCCGGGCCGCACCTGCACGACCTGTCCTGGGGGCGCGACCCGCGCCACGTCGAAACCCAACGTCGCGAGCGCAGCATCGGCTCGGACGAGACGTTCGAGTTCGACGTCGACGACCCGGCATACATCCACCGGCAGCTGCTCAAGCTGAGCGACCGCACGGCGGCGCGCGTCCGCTCGGCCGGGGTCCTCGGCCGCACGGTCTCGATCAAGGTGCGGTTCTCCGACTTCACGACCATCACCCGGAGCAGGACGCTGCGCGACCCCACCGATGTGAGCCGCGAGATCTTCGACACCGCCAAGAGCCTCTACGACGCGCTGGGGCTGCAGCGGGCCCGGATCCGGCTGGTCGGGGTGCGGATGGAAGGCCTGGTCGAGAGCGTCGGGGCCCCCATCCAGGGCACGCTGGACGAGCCCGACCACGGCTGGCGCGACGCCGACCGGGCAGTCGACCGGGCCAGTGCGCGGTTCGGGGCCGGCAGCGTGCGACCGGCGAGCCTGATCCCCGATCGGGATGCCAGCAGCGACCGCGACAAGCCCCGCGACAAGCCCCGCGACACGCAGCGCGACACGCAACGCGGCCAGCCCAGACCTGGCTGAACGAACGGGTAGTGCAACCACGCGCGGGGACATATCCTGAAGAAGTCAGCGGACGGCCACTGACCGGCAACGATGCTCCCAGATGGGCAACGATTCGGTGGCCTGATGCGTTTAGTGGGTGCACGCCGAACGTCCAGGAGGTCACCGTGCCGCTCTCCGAGCACGAACAGCAGCTGCTTGAACAGATGGAGCAGGCGCTGTATGCCGAGGACCCCAAGTTCGCGTCCCAGATGCAGGGCGCCGGGGCGCGTGCGTCGGCACGTCGTCGGATGGCCGTCGGGGTGGTGGGTGTCGTCGCCGGGCTGGCGCTCGTGCTGGTCGGGGTGAACACCACCATGTGGATCGGGGCGATCGGCTTCGCCGTGATGGTCGGGGCAGTCGCCTTCGCCCTCACGCCGCCGCGGCGCAAGGCCGCCCTGGGCACCGTCCAGCCCGATGGCAGCGTGCGTCGGGCCACCCCCACCAAGTCCAAGGCACCCCGGTCCGGCGGTTCGTTCATGCACCGCATCGAGGAGCGCTGGGACCGCCGCCGCGACGACGGCTACTGACCCGGACTGATCCGGACCCAGGGCGATCCAGACCCCCCGGGCTACTGACGCGGGCGCTCAGACCCTGCTGAACAGCACGCCGACGACCCACGTCGTGGCGATGGCCAGCGCAGCGAGCAGCTCGATCCCCATCGACAGGAACACCGCCTTCAGCGCGGCCTTCGTCGAGACCCAGGCCGCGGCCCTGTCCTGGGAGTGTCCGAGCTCCACGAGGTAGATCCCGAGCACGAACCCGATGGGCGCACCCACCACGGGGATGACGAAGAACCCCACGATGGCAACCACCACGGCGATGACCAGGGTGGACCGGCGGACGCCGGCCTCGCGCAGTCTCCGTCCGGGCACGGCATACTGCAGCGCCACCCCGGCGAGGTAGAGGACGGCGCAGACGGCGAACACCGACCAGCCGAGGGTGCTCCGGGTGTCGAAGGCCCACACGAACACGGCGGCCAGGCACAGGAACAGCCCGGGGATGACGGGAATGACGATCCCCACCATCCCGATCAGGATCAGGACGGCGGGGACCCAGAGGGTGGCCTCCACGGCGGGAGGTCCGGTGTGGCTTTCCTACCGCTCTTCGAGGGGAGCGACTGGGGGCGTCTCGTGGAGCCGCTCGGTCTCGTCCTGGATGTCGGCGTGCTCGCGCAGCTTGGGCAGGTGCTCGCGTCCGTGGTGAGCGCAGAACAGCAGCTCGCCACCCGCGTGAAGGCGAGCGCGCACGTAGGCCTGGGCGCCGCAGCGGTCGCAGCGGTCGGCCGCGTTCAATGAGGGTGCCAGTGCAGTGGTCACGTCAGCCTTCCTTTCGTTGCGCCCGGAGGCGCGTTGTCTCCTAGAGACGTCCTACCCCGGACTTTGGTTGCTCCACCGTGGGGAGTACTTCCCTGGTGGCCCATCCGGTGCCGTGGTCAACAGTCAAGCACGCCTACTTCTTCCCGGGCGGTATTGGGTCACCATGTGTGTCATCTCATGTCGCAATGGGTGATTCGTAGGTCGGGCGTCCGGTGGATGGGAAATCTGCCCTTCCGGGGCTTGAGGACCGTATGCCGCGTGCCTGCGCGGGGCGCGCGGGTCACCGGGATAGCGTGGGGACCACCTCCGTGAGCACGGGGGGAGCCAGAACCCACCACAGGAGCACAGGACCGTTGGCCACCGCCACCACTGCCAAGAAGGCCGCGACCACCAAGTCGACGTCGGACTACAGCGCTCACCACCTGCAGGTCCTCGAGGGCCTCGAAGCGGTCCGCAAGCGCCCTGGCATGTACATCGGCTCGACCGATGGCCGCGGACTCATGCACTGCCTGTGGGAGATCATCGAC
>NZ_JBFUEP010000023.1:0-63750 GCF_056403895.1 Pedococcus sp. P2_E5 | reverse complement strand
ACGCAGGGAAGAGGCCGTCCTCTTCCTTCGCGATGTGTTCGTGCAGCTCGGAGACCGCACTCCGGATGCGTTCCTGGTCGGYCGGATCAGCCAGGTCCACGGTGACAAGCAGGTCCTCCAGCTCGCGGTGCTCCCGCGCCAATGGACCGATGTGCTCCGCCACCAGGGGGTCGCGACCCATCACGGCGAACAGGCCGTTCTCCTCGCCCTGCCAGTGGGACCGCAGCTCGGCGCCCATCAAGCGCAGAAGCTCACTCGCCTCGGCCAGCTCACCGCGGTCGATGGCGCGCACCGCGTCGCCACCGAGGTTGATCGCCCGCTCGTGCTCGGCGATGTAGTCCCGGATCAGAGGCATCTCTCGACACCCGCAGTAGTGGCACATGGCTCCATCCCTCTACGGGGTCGGACCCGTTTCCCCGACCCTAGGCGACGTCGACCCGCAGACGACGGGCCTGGGACCAGCTAGTTCCGCGAGTTCGCCACAAACGCTCGACGCCAACCGAAGCCCGACGGCCTCAGTCGGACACCTCAAGCATGGGAATGTCATGGCAGGTGGCGCGCTGCAGGTCTCTCAGGGGAGGTCGGGTACGTGCCTCAGCTGGATTCGCTCTCGCCGTTCGACGTAGGCCGGGAGGATCTCCACTTCGTCGTCAGCAAACCAGGCGAAGGGGTCGGTGCTGGCGACCAAGGAGAAGTTGGCCCACGGCTCGAAGGAGCCCGACCTGATCACGAACTTGGCCCGAGGGGCATAGTCGCTGCAGAGGAGCTCGTGGCTGGCCGAGCTGAACGTCGCACCGGATCCGGTGAAGATCTCCTGCACCTCTCGGTAGAGCCTCGGATGGTGCGACTTGAGCTCCGGTGCGAAGACCGCCTCCTCGACGTAGACCTGGTCGAGGACGACCCGCAGCACGTCGCGCACGTCGACCAGCCCCGGGCGAAGCCCGAGGTCGATCCGGTGGGCATCGGCCGGGATCGGGAACCCGGCATCGGTGACGAGGATGGTGTCTGTGTGGCCGAGAGTGGCCAGTGCTCGAGCCAGCTCGGGGTGGAGCAAGGCGCCGCCCTTCATCGCCGCACTCCGGCCTCGGCGAGGAAGGCGTCGACCGTTGTCCGGTCGCGGTAGGAGGGAACGGTTTCCCAGCCCTCGCAGCACAGGGCAGCGACAGCGTTTGCGAATCGCACCGACTCGACGAGCTCCCGGCCTTCGGCGAGCGCAACGGCGAGTCCAGCATTGAAGCTGTCACCGGCTCCGTTGGAGTCCACGACGTCCACCTGGTGCGGCGCCACGTGGACCTGGTCGTCAGGGGTGAACAGATCGACGCCGTGCTCACCCCTGGTGATCACCACCGCGCCCACTCCCATGGCAAGCAGGCGGTCCGCGATGAGCCGGTTGTCCGCACTGCTGTGGGGATCCAGACCGAGAAGCACTCGTGCCTCCGTCTCGTTGGGGGTGATGACGTCAACGCCGGCCAGACCACCGGGGGGCAGCACGGCGGCCAACGGCACGGCAGGTGCAGGGTTGAGCACGGTGAGGCCACCCGCCTGCTTGGCGGCCGCCAGGCCGGCGAGGGCTGTTGCCAGCGGGATCTCCAGCTGCGCCAGGGCGACCCGTGCCTCGCGAAGCGAAGCCGTAGCCGCCACCACGTCGTCGGTCGAGAAAAGGGCATTCGCGCCGGGGTCGATGACGATGATGTTGTGCCCCGCTTCGTCCTTGATGATCAGGCCGACACCCGTGGGCTGGTCCGGCGTCACCCTGACGTGTGTGGTCGTGACCCCCTCCTCAGCCAGTAGGTCCAGGAACTCCCGACCGAAGGGATCGTCGCCCACGACTCCGATGAAATCGACGGCTGCCCCCAGTCGCGCCGCCTGCACCGCCATGTCAGATCCCTTGCCACCAAAGGTCTGTCGGTAGTCCCTGCCGACCAAGGTCTCGCCAGTGGTGGGGATCCGGTCGGCCGTGATGACGATCGCCTTGGCGTAGCTCCCGACGACGGCCACCCGGGCGCCTTTGGCATCCTCAGTAGGCATCGACGTCACCCACCAGCCCATCGACGATCTGCGGTGCCGAGCTGGTGCCCACGAGCTCGGCCCCCGCCTCGAACATGGCCTGCATCTTCTCCAGCGAGTTGACCTTGCCGGAGACCTTGACGCGGCAGGGCGGTTCGATGTTCGCCTTGAGGAGGGCCACATCTTCCACGGTTGCGGCGCAGCCGCCCACACCCCAGCCACTGGACTGCTTCACCCAGTCGATGCCGGCCTCGTAGGCGATTCGCGTCGCGAGCACCTTCTGCTCCTCGTCGAGATAGCCGAACTCGAGCATCGCCTTGACCTTCATGCCCTCGTCATGCGCGGCCTTGACGATCTCGTTCATGTCGCGGGTGTACTCGTCGACCTGGCCACCCAGCAGGTAGCCGGGGTGGGGCGGGAAGTCGAACTCGTCAGCCCCGGCCTTGGCCAGCTCCCGCAGGGCCGCGAGCCGCATACCAAGGGTGTCGTTGGCCATGGGGAAGTTCAGGGTCGAGGCGACCTTGACGTCGGACCCTGCCAGCACCTCCTTGCCCAGGGAAACCCAGACCGGCGCGATCATGGCGGCGTCGAACCCGTACTCCCGCGCGGTCCGCAGGTGCTCGAGCACTCCGTCGCGGGTGAGGTCAGGGTTGACGTTGGTGTACTGGATGGCCTTGGCGACAGCCTTGGAGTCGGCAAAGTCGATCATGAGTGGTCCTTTTCGGTGATGGATTGAGTCACGTGGGCTGGGTCAGCCGGAGGCCGGCCCGGTCGGAGCGGACGTGGGGGCCGTTGGCGGTGGACCACGGGACTCCGGCGGGGGCGCCGATGGTGGCCTCGTCAACGACGAGTCCGCTTCCTGGCTGGTCGCCGAGGACCAGGCCCCCGTCGGCAACGGTGTGGTCGACGCTGAGGCCGAGTGGCTCCTCGAGGTTCTGCACCTCGATGGCGATGACGTTGGGCAGCGCCGTTGATGCTGCCGCCAAGGGATTCGTGTGGTAGCCCACCGGACTGACTGGGAGGTCGTACGCGTGGGCGACGGCGGCCACCCGCAGGAAGTGGGTGATCCCCCAGACACTGCCGGCCTGCACGATGTCGACCCCCTGGGCCGCGAGCAGGGGTCGGTACTGCTCGAGGCCCGTGAGGTTCTCCCCGGTCGCGACTGCGGCCTTGATGCCACGACGGACGAGGCGATGACCCTCGGCATCCCAGCGCCGCACGGGCTCCTCGACCCACGTGAGGTCGAGGTTTTCCTCGAGCATGGCGACGTGGCGGATCGCTTCCTTGGGCTGCCAGACCTCGTTGGCGTCGAGCATGAGCGCGGGCGAGGCATTGCCTCGGGACAAGACGTCGCGCACCAGTCGGAGGCGGGCGAGGTCGCGAGCTGGATCGAGCCCCCCCTTGACCTTCGCGGCCGTGAAGCCTCGGGCAGCGAAGGACTCGTACACCTCGACCAGCTCGTCGTCGCCCAGACCCGCGTCGAGCCCCGAGGCGTAGCCCGGAACGAACCGATCCCTGCCCCCGAGCAGGCGCCACAATGGTTCTCCGGCGAGCTTGGCCTTGAGGTCCCACAGCGCCATGTCGAGAGCGCCGACGGCTCCGAACGTCGCGCCCTGGTGCCCGGCCTTGAACACCTGCCGCAGCATCCGGTCGTAGAGGGAGACCACCGCGCGCGGGTCCTCGCCTTCGACGGCCGCGAACACGCGGTCCACATCGCGATGTGCCCCGAGGCCGACACCCTCGACCCCTTCGTCGGTCTCGACGATCAAGATGGGCACCTCGGTCACCGCGTCCGGGATGAACCCGTTCGCGTCACCGACAGAGCGCCCCCACCGGTGGTAGGTCGTGAGGCTGCGGTATCCAGTGATCTTCATGTCAGCCCTTCGTCGCGCCGGCGGTCAGGCCGGTGACGAGGAACCGCTGGGCGATCAGGAAGACCACGAGCACCGGCGCGACGGACACGAGCGTGGCCAGCACGAGCTCTGGGGGGCTCACGGCTGCGTTGGCACCCACGACAGGGTTGAAGTTGGGTGTCGAGGCGAGCATCTGCGTCAGTCCGACCTGCATGGGGTAGGCATCGCTGCCTGGCAGCATCACGTAGGGCAGGAAGAAGTTGTTCCAGTTCTGCACGAAGCTGAAGAAGCCCACCAAGGCCACCACCGGCGTGGAGAGGGGCAGCACGATCGATGTGAAGGTCCGCAGTTCCCCACAGCCGTCGATCTTGGCCGCCTCGAGCAGCTCGCTGGGCATGGCTGTGGAGAAGTAGATGTAGGCCAGGTAGACGCCGAACGGGAAGAACGAGTAGGGCAGGACGACCGACAGGGGTGTGTTGACGAGGCTGACGTAGTTGATCTCGAGGAAGATGGGCAGCACGAGCGAGGTCGCAGGCATGAGCATCACGACGAGGGTCGCGACCAGGAGCAGCCGCCGGCCGCGAAACCGCATCTTTGCCAAGGCGTAGCCGGCAGGGACGCTCACGAACAGGGTCAGGACCAGGGCCAAGCCCGCGTAGAGAACCGAGTTGGTCATCCAGGTCCTGATGGCCCCGTCCTGGAACGACATCAAGGCGTTCCAGTTGTCGCGCAGCGCGGACAGGCTCCCGAGGCTGAAGGGTCCGTCGTTGACCAGTTCGCCCGAGTTCTTGGTGGCCGCCAGGAAGAGCCAGATGACGGGCACGAGGAAGAACAAGGCGAACACGCCGAGCACGATCGCCATCAGCGCCCGGCCGGCGAAAGTGCCGGAGGTGGGTGGTTTGCCTGCTCTCCGGTATGCCACCCGGCGGGCTTGGAGTCGATTGGGCCGTGTCGTGGTGGTTGTCATGACGTCTCCCTCAGTCCGTCTCGAAGAGTCGGCCGCGGGCGACGAAGAGACCCGCTGCGAGTGCCGCGACGACCAGCAACATGATCGAGATGGCCGCTGATCCGTTGAAGTCGTTCTGACCGAAGGCATAGATGTAGGCGAGCTGGTTGACGCTGTAGTCGTTGGGAACGACGCCGAAGCTGGCCTGCGAGACGAGCTGGGGTTCCACGAACAGCTGCGTTCCCGCGGCCAGAGAGAGGATCAGCATGTAGACGACCGACTTGCGGATCATCGGCAGCTCGATCTGCAATGCGCTCCGGACAGGACCGCACCCGTCGACCTTGGCGGCCTCGATGACCTCCGTGGGAATCGTGTTCAGGGCGCCGTAGAGCACCAGGATCCAGCCGCCAGCACCCGTCCAGAAGGCGATGAGAGCGAAGATCACCGGCAGGTGTCCGGGGGCCACGACCTGCTGGAACGTGTCGGAACCCGTGGCCTTGAGCACCCAGGCCACCGGGCTCACCGTGGGGTCCAGGAGGAACAGCCACAGCAGGACACTCGAGGCACCCGCCAGGGCGCCTGGGATGTAGTAGGCGAACCGGACGAAGGTCTTGGTCCGACGTCGCGCCAAACGGTTCATGACCAAGGTCAGAGTCACGACGAAGACGGACAGGAGCAGGAGCCAGATTGCGACGAATGCTGCGACGTGGCCCACGGCCGGGAGGAACCGGAAGTCGGTGGCAGCCTTGGTGAAGTTGGACAGGCCCGCGAAACCCCCCGACCCGGTGGTGAACGCAAGGTAGAGCGAGTAGAGCACCGGGATGACCCCGAAGAACATGAACAGGATGGCGAACGGCGCCACGAACAGGTACCCGGCCTTGCCGTTCCCCCGGGAGCCGGCGGCGGGCCGGCTCCCGGGGATCGTTGCAGTGGGGATGGCCATGATGTCAGCTGGTCTTGACCTGGTAGCCGAGGATCTTGGCTTCGTTCTCGATCTGCTTCTGCCACGCGGGGAGCAGAGACTCGATGGTCTCGCCCTTGGTCATACCCGCCTGGACGACCTTGGCCCAGATCGCTTCCTGGCTGAAGGACGGCGAGCCCCAGCCGGACCAAACCTGCCCGGCTGCCTGCTGGAGGGCAGGAGCTATGTCACCGGCGTAGTACCCGCTCTTCTGCGTCTCGGCCAGCCACGCCGTGGCCGCCTGACTGTATGCCGGGTACGTAGGCAGGAGCGTGCCCCCGACGGCGGACTGGCTCGTGACCCAGGTTGCGAAGTCGGCCGCCGCCTTGAGGTTCTTGCTGTGGGCCGAGACCCACCACGCGCCGCCCCCGACGTTGCCCGTCGCCGCAGTACCGGCGTCCCACGCCAGCGGAGGGGCAACCGCGAGCTCACCCTTCGGCGTCTTGAGCGTGCCTTGGAAGACGGCGCCGCCGTACCACGACGGGCCGGGGAGCATGAGCACCTTGTCAGCCTTGGTCTTGGCGAACTCGGGGCCGAACAGCGACAGGGTCGACATGGACTTGTTGGCGATCAGGCCGTCGAGGAGCTTGGCTGCCTTCACACAGTTGGGGTCGCCCGTGTTGACCGTGAGCTTGGTGGGCCCGTCGACCTGGTTGGCGGGGCACTGCGCGGCCCACATGTAGATCTCAGGCGCCCAGGCGTCACCGGCGGTGCCGACCAGGTATCCCGGGTGCTCCGCGGACACCTTGTTCCCGAGCTGCTCGTACTCCGCCCATGTCTTGGGGACGGAGTAGCCCCACTCGTCCATCAGCTTCTTGTTGTACCAGAGAACATTCTGAGCCAGATCATTGCGGAGGCAGTAGGCCACGCCGTCCAGGGTGCACACATCGAGCGCGCCCTTGGAGTACCCGTCGAGCGTCGCGGCGGGCACCAGCCCCTTGTTGACGGGGGCGAGGGCGCCAGTGCCGCCCTGCGAACCCCAGGCAGCTGAGCTGTTGTCCGTTGTGAACGCGACGTCAGGCCAGCCGGAGCCGGCGCGGTCGAACAGCTGCGTCTTGGTCTTGAACGAGTTCGACCCGTTGGCATTGCCGTCGTAGGCGACGATCTTGACCTTGACGTCCGGGTGCGCCGCGACATACGCCTCGGCGACCGGCTGGCGCGTCGAGTCGACCCACACAGTGATCTCGGCCTTCTCGTCCTGCGCTGCGGTCTTGAAGCCGAAGGGACTCCCGGCATCCGCGGTGTTCTTGGTTCCGCCCACGCTCTGCCCGCCGGCGCAGGCGGTCAGGGCCAGCGCGCAGGACAGGGCGGCCGCCGCAACGACCGCCCGCTGCGCCCGGCTGGCCGCTGTCGTCGTGCCGGCTGAGGCGCTCCGCATTCCGATACCCATGGGATGACTCCTTCATCGATCAGGTCTTCGGCGGCCTGGTGCCGCGTTGGCTGATTCTTAAGATGTCATACATATGATGATCATGCAATAGGCTGATGCTATTACTATCCCGCTAAGGCACTACGCGCGATCAGGAGGAGGCTGCACGATGACGACCGATGACGGGAGATGGACCGCTCCGGCTCAGGCTCAGCGCTCCAGCCTGGGCACCGTGGTCATCGCGACCCTGGTGGACCAGATCGTCAGCGGAGCCCTGCAGGTCGGCACGATTCTGCCCTCCGAGGCCGAGCTCGGGGAGCAGCTCGGCGTCTCGCGGACGGTGATCCGCGAGTCGGTGAAGACGCTGCAGTCCAAGGGGCTGCTGTCGAGCCGTCAGGGGGTCGGGACCGTCGTGCGAGCCATGGACTCGTGGGACCTCATCGACGAGGTTGTCCTGAGCGCCATGGTCAAGTACGACGAGTCGCTCGGAATCCTTGATGACCTCGTGTCAGTCCGGGCCGCGCTGGAGATGGCCATGGCGGAGGAGGCTTGCAGAGGTCAGCAGGCTGCCGATCTCAGCACCCTGCGGCTGGCCTACGAGGAGATGACGGAGAGCTCCAACGATGCCCCAGCGTTCGCCCGGGCCGACGTTCGGTTCCACGACGCCGTGATGACCTTGTCCGGGAACCGGCTGGGGCGAGCCATCGTCACCAGCATCCACGACCAGGCCCGAACCACCGGTCGGTACCACGGCTCGGCGACCCAGGCCAACATCGACATCACGCTGGCCGAGCACCGGGCCATCCTCGACGCCCTGGAGCACCGCGACGGCGCCCGCGCGGGGCTGGCGATGCGGGCGCACATCCTCGGGTCCTGGGAGCGCCGCCGGCCGGTCGCCGCCGACTCGCGCGGCACCAGCGCCGCCGACTGATGGAGTCAGAGAAGCCCTTCGACGATGGCGTCGGCGTCGTCCCAAAACGCCTCGGGCACGGGCCGTGACAGCCACCGGACGGCAGATTCGGCGTGGTCGGGCTTGCCCAGCCCGGCGACGACGCTCGCGACAGCTGCGTGCCTGAGGGGGAACTGGAGGGCGACCTGGGGAAGGGTGCAGCCGTGTTCCCGCGCGAGGGCGGCGAGGTCACGAGCTGCCTGCAGGAGGCGTGCATCAGGGGTTTCGTAGTTGAAGTGCGATTCTGCGCGGGGATCGGCTCGTGCCAGCAGGCCGGAGTTGAACGGCGCAGCACTCACGACGCTGACCCCACGCTCGAGGCAAGCGTCGAGCAGGGGTGCACCGGTGCGGTCGAGCAAGGTCCATCTGCCCGCCACCATGACGACGTCCAGCTCGCTCTCCTGCACGAACCGGAGCGGCCCCTGCCACTGGTTCATGCCTACGCCGACCGCCCTCACGATGCCTTCGTCGCGCATGCGCACCAGTTCGGGCAGCGCTCCGTCGAGAACTTCCTGCGTGAAGTCGTCGGGGTCGTGCACATACGCGACATCGACGTGGTCGACGCCCAGCCGCTCGAGGCTCTCCTCCAGGCTGCGGCGTACACCTGGGCCCGAGTAGTCCAGTTCACGGCGCAGGTCGTCGGCGACGTCGAACTGGTGGGCCATGTCGGACCCCGTGGCGTTCTCGTTGGAAACCAGCAGGCGCCCGACCTTGGTGGAGAGAACGTACTCGGCGCGCGGCCGATCAACCAACGCCGCTCCCAGGCGGCGCTCAGACAGCCCGAGGCCGTAGTGGGGGGCGGTGTCGAAGTAGCGAATTCCGTTGTCCCACGACGTATTCACCACCGCGCTGGCCTGTTCGTCCCCGACGGCTCGATACAAGTTCCCGAGGTTGGCACCCCCGAAGCCCAGTGTGGTCACCTCGACGTCGGTCGCCCCCAGCCGTCGCCTTTCGAGGTTGGTCATGGCAGGCCGTACCAGGTCGTCGTGGTGCCCCCGAGCACCGCCTGCTGCTCGCCCGGCGAGAGCTGGGCGACAAGCTGTTCGTTCGCGCTCCACACCGTCGCATAGTCGGCGCGAATGAGGCAGACGGGCCAGTCGGAGCCCGCCATCATCCGGCCAGGACCGAAGACCGCGAGCGCGTGGGCGGCATACGGCTCGAGGTCGGCGACCGACCATGTCGGGGACGCTTCCGTGACCATCCCGGACAGTTTGCAGGCCACGTTCTCGGATGTCGCGAGGTCGGCCAGGTGGGTGGACCACGGCTCGAGGTCACCCGTCGCGATCGACGGCTTGCCGAGGTGGCTCAGGACGAACCGGACCTCCGGGGCCCGTCGGGCAGTCTCGATCGCGGCGGGGAGCTGGTTCTCGTGGATGAGGAGGTCGAAGGCGAGCCCCGCCTGGCCCACGGCCGCCAACCCTCGCCGCACGTCCTTGCGGTTCAGCCACAGCGGGTCGGCCTCGCCCTGCGCCTGGTGTCGCAGCCCCACCAGATGCTCACCACCCGGCGAGGACCTGAGCTCGGCGATCCGCTCCGACACATCCGGCGAGGTCAGGTCGACCCACCCGACGACGCCGCGGACGACTGGAGTGTTGGCGGCCAGGGCCAGGAGCTCGGCGGTCTCTGCCGCGACGTTGATCGTCTCGACAAGCACGGTCCCGCTGACGCGGGCTGCAAGCAGTTGCGGCTCGAGCTCGCCGATCGTGAAGGTTCGGTCGATCCCTGGAAAGGTCGTCGTCCATCCTTGGGGCCGAACGTCGAGGTCCCAGAGGTGGTGGTGGGCGTCGATGCGCTCGGTGGTCGCTGTGGTCACGACCGGGGTCGCAGTCGAAGCCGGTCCATCCCGCCGTCCACGGCCAAGGTGGTGCCGGTTGTCGAGCCGGCCAAGGGGGAGACGAAGTATGCGACGGCGTGTGCGATCTCCTCCGGGGTGACCAGTCGCCCGTGGGGCTGCCTGGCCTCCAGCGCTGCTCGCTCTGCGGCAGGGTCATCGGCCGAGCTGAGCAGGCGTTGCACCCACGGGGTGTCGGCCGTGCCGGGGTTCACCGCGTTGACCCGGATGCCCTCGGGCAACAGGTCCGCCGCCATGGCGAGCGTCAGGGACAGGACGGCGCCCTTGCTGGCTGAGTAGACCGCCCGGTTGGGCAGGCCGGCCGTGGCGGCGATGGAGGAGATGTTGACGATGGCCGCGTGGTCCGACTCGCGCAGACTTGGCAGTGCGGCGCGAGTCACGCGCACGATGCCGAGGACGTTGATGTCCAGCACCCTGAGCCACTCCGCGTCGTCGTTGCCATCGACGCCGCCCTGGGCGCCGATGCCGGCGTTGTTCACGACGATGTCGAGTCCCCCAAGGGTGGTGACAGCCTCCGTCACCGCTGCCCGGACCGCGGCGTCGTCACTGACATCGGCTGCGACGGCGAGGCGCCGGCCCCCGGCCACCGGGCTGATGTCTCGGTCCAGCACGGCGACCGCCGCACCGCGGTCAGTCAGCAGGTCGGCGATGGCCAAGCCGATACCCGAGGCTCCGCCGGTGACGAGTGCCTTGAGGCCCGCGAATTCTCCAGTTGCAGTCATCACGCGGCTCCGAAGGTCTGGCGCTGGCGACCCAGGCCGTCGATCTCGAGCTCGACGACGTCCCCGGCCCTGAGGTAGGGCGTGCCCGGCACGCCGAGGGCGACCCCGGCAGGGGTGCCCGTGTTGATCACGTCACCGGGGTAGAGCGTCATGAACTGGCTGATGTAGTGGACGAGGAAGTGGGCCCCGTAGACCATGTCTGAGGTCTTGCCGTCCTGCTTGAGCTCGTCGTTGACCCAGAGCCGGAGGGTGAGCGCCTGAGGATCGGCCACCTCGTCGGGGGTCACAAGCCAGGGGCCGAACGGGTTGAACGTCGCGCAGTTCTTTCCCTTGTCCCATTGCCCGCCGCGTTCGATCTGGAACTCGCGCTCGGAGACGTCGTGGCTGATGGCGTAGCCCGCGATGTGCTCGGCTGCGGAGGCGGGGCTCTCGAGGTAGGCCGCCTCGCGGCCGATCACGACTGCGAGCTCCACCTCCCAGTCGGTCTTCGACGAGGCTCGCGGAACAAGGACCTCGTCGTCTGGCCCCACCACCGTGTCGGGAGCCTTCATGAACAGCACGGGCTCGCTCGGGACGGCGGCACCGGTCTCGGCGGCGTGGTCGCGGTAGTTGAGTCCGACACAGACGATCTTCCCGATCCTTGCCAGCGGGGGGCCGAACCGCGTGGACCCGTCGATCACGGGCAGATCGCCGGCGGACAGTGCCCGCCCCACGGTCGCGTGGAGATCCCCGGACAGGGCGGTGCCATCCAGGTCGCCGATGACGGTGCTGAGGTCGCGCCACGCCCCCGCCTCGTCCTGGACAGCGGGGCGCTCTGCGCCGGCGGCCCCGATGCGTGCCAACTTCATGGGTACTGCCTTCCTTGCCCACAGCGTGGCACAGGCCGCGCGGTGGGTGTGCTGGTGCGGGTCGCGGTGGACCCGGCAGATGACACGCTCTCGACGGGGCTAATCATTATTCGTCATACGTATTCTGTCAAGGCGCGTTTCTGGTTATGCTGCGGCCATGAGCGCAATCCTGTCCTCGCCGTGGCCACGCCGGCCTCGTCGTCTCGCCACCGCGGTGGTCGAGGAACTGGTCGACCGGATTGTGAGCGACGAACTGGTCACAGGCGACAGCCTGCCCACCGAACCGGTGCTGTGCGAGACCTTCGGTGTGAGCCGAACCGTCGTGCGCGAAGCGGTGAAGGCACTCGAGGCGATGCGCCTGGTCACGGTCCAGCAGGGTCAGGGGACGCGAGTCCGCCCGCTGGCCGACTGGGACCTGTTGAACCACACGGTGCTGTCGGCCGTTGTTCGCCACGACGCTGGCAACTCGATCCTGGAGGACCTGGTCGACGTTCGCCGGGCGTTGGAAGCCCAGATGGCCGGCCAGGCCGCCACCAATGCCACGGAGGCGGACCGAGCTGCAATCACCCAGTGCATGATTGCGCTCGACGACAGCATCGACGACGCCACGGCCTACTTGACGGCTGATGTGGCCTTCCATGACGCGATCATGGCCGCCTCGCGAAATCGTCTGGGGCGAGCCATGATCCACACCGTCACCGTCGAGGCCTATCGCAGCATGCGCTTCGTCGGCGACCCCTCCAGGGAGCACATTCGGTTGACCAACGAGGCCCACCAGCGGATTCACGAGGCAGTTCTGGCCGGTGACGCAGAAGCGGCCGAGCAGGCAATGGACGAACACATCCTTGAGTCGTGGCAGCGCAGGCGCCCCGCTAGGGAGAAGTAGTGCAGGTCGCCCCGTTCGTCACCTGCCTGGGGATGTCCGGTTCCCGATGTGCGCCGCGCGACGGTCATGGTTTCGGAGCGGCTCGGGCACGAGGTCGTCTTCCCCCAGGCCTCCTCTGCGCAGGTCCACGACGGCAGGAGTCCGACTGTCACGGCCGTCGGACCCCAGATTCCCCGCCCATTCCCCGCAGCCACGATCGGCCATGGCCTTTCCGCAGACCACAGGCCTACCGAAGACCCCGCAAACCTTCCGGCGACACATACCCCTACCGGGCAAAAAGAGGGCGCCCGACTCGCGTTTTCCGCAGGTCAGACGCCCTCTGTGCACGTGGTGGCAGGTGAAGGATTCGAACCTTCGAAGCTTTCGCGATGGATTTACAGACCGAGGTATGCCGCCCGCCCACCTTCGGCTTCACGGCTCACCAACGAACTCCGCCGCGACTTCCCCACAGCCACTCGACGGCCCCCGAAGCCAGTCGACGCCAGCCGGACACACTCCCAGCGTTGGATGAGGACCAGACAGGCTCGTGCCATGGGTCCCCTGTGACTTTCTGGAGCAGCCGAGTAGCCACGAACGGGCTTGCCACAGTCGCCCCAGCTACGTGCGGCATTCCGCTGCCAAGGCTGCTGGAAAAGAGCCAGTTGGACGTGGGTGCTTCTCATGATGGGCGCCGTCGCTGTCGACGAACCAAATGCGTCCGTCCTTCAGCACGCACTTCATCGGGTCAGTGACGGCGCCGATGAAGACGTCGTCGACTCGGTTGATGAACGCGAGGAACATCATGTCGCCGGAGGTTCGGTCGCGAATGAACCGGCCGACGTACAGCTCATCGGTGGTCAGCAACTGTGCACCTTCGATGTCGTACGGACCCAACGGCGTTTCGGCCCTTGCTGCCCACACTCCACCCGTGGTGCCCGACGCGCGGCGCCACCGTGCGGCGTCCTGTGCCACGCAGCTGAACGTGACGAAGTGAGCGCCATCGAAGTCCACGAGGTTGAGGACTTCGAGGTGGCCGAAGCCCTGGCCCGGCTCCGTGAGTGGGGCACGCAGTTCCCAGGCTGTGAGGTCCGCGGACCAACCGTGGCCGATGACCCCTCGGTCGAAGTAGTCCGGCGGACCTGACGCCGCCCGAGCCGTGATCAGCATGTGCCATCCGGTGCCCTCCGGATCTGGAAACACCCAGGGGTCGCGGAATGCCTCGTCGTGCCAACGCCCCGCGGCAAGCGTCTCGTACCATCGGTCGTCTGTTGACAACACCGGACCGGAACCCTTGTCCCAGTGGATCAGATCGGCACTGGTGGCGAAGCCGATAGCTTGGATGTTGCTGCCGGCCGGAGGTCGCGTCGAGCCGGTGTAGAACATGAACCACCGACCATCTGGATGCCTGACGACCGACCCGGTCCAGGTGGCGAGGTCATCGAATGCTGGCGCGTCGCTTCGCACGAGCGCATCCTCAACTCGCGTCCAGTTGCGGAGGTCCCCCGACACGGCATGCCCGATGGAGGCGCGGTCATGCCTGGCGTCTGGATCCTTCAAGGCCCTCGAGGCGAAGAGGAAGAACATGTGGTACTTCTGTCCGTCGTCGACGAGCCAGAAGTCCCACACCCATGACTCCGGGAGTCGAAACACGAATGGTCTCCTTCGTTCTTCGCTACGGCCGAGCGACATTCCGGGGCTTCCAATGCCTTGACCCGAACTTCGGGTAATGACATGGGTCAGCGCCCGTTGCGCATACGCCTGACCGACGCTGCAGCCTCGTTGCGTTCGTACCCGAGCGTTTTGATAGCGCGAATCACAGCGGTTCGGGCCGCCTCGCTGACGTGTGCGTTGCCATTCACGACGCGCGAGACCGTCGCGGTGCTGACTCCGGCGACGCGCGCCACATCCTTGACCGTCGGCGGCCCGGGCCCGGGCCCGGTGCCGGCGCTTGAGTCGAGCTCCGGGATCACGGCATGCCGTCGGGGTTGGTTGGGGACACGGGCAGGGCTGCCGGCGCGGGCAATTGCGCTCCGGCGATTGAGGTCCCCGTGCACACCTCCAGGACGGGACCGTCGACGATGACTGTCAGCGTCTCAGCAGGCTTGTCACGCGCTGATGGGATGCGCAGGTGCGTTGACCCGACGCTGACCACCAGCTCGTCGCGGCCGGACTTTACTTCGACACCGTTGTGGTGGAACCCGTCGATCTCGTCAACCTCGAGCAAGGTGACGTCAGGGTCAGCGCCGTGGGCTCGGAACGCGTCCATCGCGTTGGGGTGTGGTCGAAGATGCAGCACGCCGTCGACGACCGAGAGCCGGTAGGGGATGCTGAGGGCGCCAGCCCAGCCGGCGTCCAGGTCGGCTACTCCCCGGATCCAGAAGATGGCGCATGGGAGGTTGTCGGCGTCGAGGAACGCTGTCGCGGCGTAATGGCCCCCTCCGTGCGTGATCTGTGTCCATTCGGTGCTCTCGAACCGACCGTCCTGAAGCTGTCCGACGGCAGCCAGTACCTCGCCCGTGATGCCGTCCTTCCAGGAGCCGACGAACAGGACGTCATGCCCGTCGACCCTGACCAGGTGTGGACATTCCCAGGCGGTGCCGAGCCAGGGTCCGTCGTTTCTGAGGACTCCGACCGCGAGCTCGCCGTCGAATGCCCAGGTGGTCAGGTCCTTGGACACCCAGCTGAGGACTGCGGGGCGCCCGTCGACATACCCGGCGCCGACCACCATCCGCCAATGATCCTTCTCCCGCCGCACTGACGGGTCCCGGAAGACGGCGATCCGCTTGCGCGTTTCCACATCGAGCGGAAGCTCTACGCGGTCCCCGTTCGTCCACCGTTGCCACGCCTCATCGACTGGGAACGCGGCTCGCACATCCGCCACATCCAGATTTGGTTCCCGCGCCGAGGTATAGAGGATCAGTGGCTGCCCGTCCAGAGAGAAGCAGAGGGTTCCCGTCCAACATCCGATCTCATCGGGGGCAGGCTCGAGCGCGGTCGCCTCGGGCATCCAGTTCATCAGGTCGAGGCTGGTCGCGTGCCCCCAGCTGATCTCGGGACTCCATGACACCCGCTCAGGAAGGGCTTGGTGAAACAGGTGGAATTTCCCGTCATGGAAGACGACCCCGTGTGGGTCGTTGAGCCAACCCTGTCGGGGTGTGAAGTGAAAGGCTGGTCGCCCATTCTTTGCGTGGCTCACTCCGTTCTCAGCCCTTCACGCCGGAGGAAGCGATCGAGTTGATGAACGATCGCTGGAAGGCGATGAACAGCATCAGCACCGGGACGGTGATCATGGTCGCGTACGCCATGATCTGCCCCCAGGCGACGTTGAGCTGCTTGAAGTAGCCGATGCCGACCATCACTGGCCGAAGTTCCTCGGACTGGACGGACATCAGCGGCCACAGGTACTGGTTCCACATCGGCAGGAACGTCAGGATCGCGACCGTGGCGATGGCTGGGCCTGACAGCGGCATGATGATGCTGCGGTAGATGCGGAACCAGCTCGCCCCGTCAACCATGGCAGCCTCGTCCAGCTCCTTGGGGATGCTGTCGAAGTACTGGTAGAAGAGGAACATCGAGAAGGCGTTGGCGATGAACGGGACGATCTGCACCTGATAGGTGTCCAACCATCCTTGGCTGAAGCCGCCCGGTCCGAAGAAGGGCAGCTTGTTGGACCACCACAGCAACGGCAGGGCCAGGGTCTCGAACGGCACGATCAGGGTCGCGAGGATGATCCCGAGGACGAAGGATCCGCCGCGGAACTTGATCCGGGCCAATGAGAAGGCCGCCATCGAGTTGACGATGAGCCCGAGCACCACGGTGACGACTGTGATGAGGATCGAGTTCATCATGAACTGGGCGAAGGGGACCCGGTTGAAGACTCCCGTGTAGTTGTCCAGGGACAGGTCACCGACGGGCAGGAACGCCTTCGGGCCGGTGAGGTCGGCGAAGATCTGGGTGTCGGGTTTGAAGCTGGAGATGATCATGAACACCAGGGGCAGGCCGAACACCAGGCACAGGGCCGCCCGAAGGAGGACGCCGAGGGCGACGCTGATCCGGTTGGGGCCCTGGTCGGGGCGGTGGGTTGCGGGGGCCGCCGTCTCGGCGACGTGGGGCAGGGTGGTCATGGTCAGGCCTTCTCACGAGTGAGGTAACGGTTGACAAGAGTGACTGCGAGGACGAGCACGAAGAAGGCCAGCGAGATCGCGGAGGCATAGCCCGTCTGTTGCTGCTGGAACCCGGTCCGGACCGCCATGAGCACGAGCGTGGAGGTCGAGTCCAGGGGTCCTCCTTCGGTCATGATGTTGACCTGGGTGAACAGCGAGAACGCCGAGATGGTGATGGTGATGAGGATGAAGGTCCGGGTCGCCCGGAGTCCCGGCCAGGTCACGTAGCGGAACTTCTGCCACGTTCCGGCGCCGTCGAGGTCGGCGGCCTCGTACAGGTCGCCCGGGATCGTCTGGAGGCCGGAGAGCCAGATGACCATGTGGAAGCCCATGGCCTGCCAGGCGGACATGAGGATGATGGCGATGAGCGCGGTGTGCGGGTCGCCCAGCCAGTCCGGCCCGGCGATCCCGAAGTTCGACAGTGCTTGGTTGATGAGGCCGTTCTTCTGGTAGAGGAACAGCCACAGCATCGACACGACCACCATGGAGGTGACGACCGGAAGGAAGTACACGGTCCGGAAGAAGTTGACCCCACGCATCTTGACATTGACCAACAAGGCCAGCCCGAGCGCGCAGGCGGACTGCAACGGCACGATGATGATCGCGAAGATGATCGTGTTGCGCAGCGACTTCCAGAAGGTCTCGTCTTCGAAGAGACGGGTGAGGTTGTCCAGGCCGGTGAACTGGGCGGGCCTGGGAGAGATCAGTCTCGCGTCGGTGAAGGCGAGCACGAAGGTGAGGCCGATCGGGATCAGCAGGAAGGTGATCAACAGGACGGCAGCGGGCAGCAGCATGAGCACTGCGGTGCCGGTCGCCTGCCCGGGCCGTCGAGGCTTGCCTGTCGCCGCCGGCTTGCCGGTCGCCGCCGGATTCCCGCCCTTGGCGGCTCGAGGCGTCGAGATGGTCGTCATTGTCCGTCTCCTTTGATGGGCACAACGGGTCACGCACGTTCGGGTTGATGTCGGGCCGAGGCTGAGTCGGGCCGTGAGGTCGGTATGCCGCGGGGTGGGACACTCGCCCGCGGCATACCGGGTCCTCTTGTGGCCTTACTTGAAGTAGCCGTTGCCCTTCTGGTTGGCGTCGATGTCCTTGACGGCCTGGTCGAGCGCCTTCTTGGGGTCGGCACCGGTCAGGATGTCCTGCGCGGTCTTGGTGAACTCCGTCGCGATGAACGGGTAGCCGGGGGTGATGGGACGAAGCACCGCGTACTTCTTGGCGTACTGACGGAAGATGTCGTTCTCACCGCCGGCCTGGTAGCCCGGCACGGTGGCAGCGGCTGCATCCGTCGCCGGGATGTTCTTGGTTCCCGCTGCTACCGAGGCGACGTACTTGTCCTGGGCGGCGAACTTCATGTAGTCCTGCGCACCGGCCTTCTCAGCGCAGCCGGTCGAGACGCCCCACTGCCACGAGCCGCCGCCGATCTTGGGGCCGTTGCCGAGGTCCGGCGGCGGCAGGAACAGGGTGTCGGCGCCGAAGGCCTTGCGGGTGTCGGTCGCTGTCCAGGTGCCGTTGTACAGGATGGCGGTCTTGCCGTTGACGAAGTCCTTGGCGGGGTCGGCGCCCGACTTGAGCGGCACCAGTCCGTCGGTGACCAGGCCTCGGAACCACTTGGCCCACTCGACCGCCTTGTCGCCGTTCAGGGTTCCGTCCGCCGACTTGTAGTCGGTCCGGTTGACGAGGTCACCGCCGAAGCTCTGCAGCATCGGCGAGTAGGCGTACGGCCACCACTCGCCCGTGAAGCTCGTCGCGATGTCGAGGGGGTTCTGGTACTTCCCAGATGCCTTCAGCTTCTGGAGCGCGGCCGTGAACTCGTCCTTGGTCCAGGGCTGTTCGATGGTGGGGACCCGGATGCCGTTTTTGTCGAGGATGGTCTTGCGGGTGACCATCACGAGGGCCACGTCGTAGTACCCGTAGGAGAAGGTCTTGCCGTTGTACTTGCCGAGCACGCTGGGCAGGAACTTGGAGAGTGTGCCGTCCAGGCCTTCGAGGGGTGCGAGGTAGCCGGCCCATGCCCAGTTGGGGACGTTGGGGCCGTCGATGTCCAGGATGCAGGGCAGCTTCTTCGAGGCGGCTGCGGCGACGACGGACTGGTTGTAGGAGTCCTGCGGGAAGGCCTGGACCTTCACCTTGTACTTGGTCTGGCTGGCGTTGTAGTCGTCGACGATCTTGGTGATCGCGGCGAGCTCTTCCTTGTTGCCGGCGTTGTGGGTCCACATGGTCAGTTCGCCGTTGCCGCCACCGCTGGAGCTGCCGCCCTTGGCGCAGGCGGTCAGTGACAGTGGGAGCGCGGCGACGAGCAAGCCGACGGCGATGCGCTTGATGGGGTTGAGCTTCACGGGAGTCCTCCGAGGGGTCCATGGGCAGATGAGGGTGTTCAGAGCCGGGATGAAGGCGCACCGGCGTCTGTCTTGGCAGTGGGCGAGCCCACAGTCGGGTCGACTCGATCGCGAGGATGAGCAATGTTCGAGCCGGGCCTCAGCGACGAAAAGTGCGGGCCACGGCCTCGTCGTTGGGGCTGCCGAAGGTTCCCTTGGTGTGGGATCCTTTGCTTGCTAAATGGATTCAGCAAGGTGATGCTAGCAGCCACTGTGGGTCCTCACAAGAGGCTGCTAAAACCTTTCTACGTGCATCTATATGAGCGGCCTGGATTCGCAGACCGGTACTATCAGGAGACTGATGACCGAACGGGTCGCCAGCTATCGAGGGGTGGACAAATGCAGAAGCGGGTCACGCTGGCCGACGTGGCAGCACGCGCGGGCATGTCCAAGACGGCCGTCAGCTTGGCGCTCAACAACCGTCCCGGGTCGCGGTTGTCCGCGGAGGCCGTGGAGCGGATTCAGGCAGCGGCGCGCGAGCTGAACTACCGGCCCAACCCCGCCGCCCGGTCCCTCAGGATGGGCAGGACGCATACGGTCGGGTTCATCTCGGACGAGGTGACCGTCACCCGCTACGCGTCGGCCATGATCCGGGGTCTGCTGGACGTGGCGGACGAGCATGACCACGGGGTCCTGATCGCGGAGACCGGCGAGCACCCCAAGCAGTTGGATAAGGCGCTCGAGTTCATGATTGATCGCCAGGTCGACGGAATCGTTTTCGGGTCGCTCACGGCGCGGCTGCTTGAGCTGCCGGAGCTGCCCGAAGGCATCCGGGCGGTCACCGCAAACGCCACGAGCGCCACGGCTCACTCGGCCGTTCTTCCCGCGGAACAGGAGGCCGGGTACCGCATGGCCAGGTTGTTGCTCGATGCGGGCCACCGCGACGGGATCGGCATCGTGGGATATGCCCCGAAGGCCATCGACTCGCCCCTCATCTCGGCCACGATCGGCAACCGGTTCGCGGGTATCTACCGAGCACTCGACGAGGCCGGGGTTGCGCCCGTCGTCACGGCCGAGTTCGAAATGTGGGAGCCGTGGAATGGCTACGACGCCACCAAGAGCATCCTCGAGTCGGGTGTGAAGTTCACCGCCCTGATGTGTCTCAACGATCGCGTCGCCTTCGGCGCGCACCAGGCTCTGACGGAACGCGGCGTGATGGTTCCGCACGATGTGTCCATCGCCTCGTTCGACGACGACGAACTCGCCTCGTACATGCGTCCCGGCCTGACCACAGCCCGGCTCCCGTATGAGCAGATGGGACGGCGAGCAATGACACAGCTGATGGACCCCGACGCTACCCCGGGTAGCCATTTCATCGAGATGCCGATACAAGTTCGCCAATCCATTACGGCGCCGCGGCCGTGAAATGCCTGCGTCGTCAACACCCTTGGGGTCGGTGACCGTCGAGGCGTCCAGGAGCTTCCTGCTGCCAAAGAGCCGAGTCCCTGAGTCACAGATCGCCATGGCCACAAGTCCGGCGCACGAGGTCAGGTCAAAGGCAATGGTGGCTGCCACCTTCGTCCCTCCCGGGGGTGTCCAAGTGAACATGTTTTCTCCTCTGGACCTGTGCATGGCTGGATGGCGCCTTGCAGGCGCTACGAACTTGCCGGGCGCGTATTCGTCTCCCGGAGTGGATGAAGCTGTTCGAGACCGTCGCCAAGGCTGTCCTGCTCATGGTCGGCGTTCCGTGGCTCGGGTCTCCACCGGACCTTCTAGGTGTCGTCGGGTGCAGTGGTGGGGTGAGAGCAACCGCATGACCGGCGGATGATGAGGTCGGTCTGGAAGAGGGTGTGATTGTTGGCGCCCTCGTCAGCAGATCCATCAAGGATGAACTTGACTGCCGCGCTGGCCATGGACCGAACTGGCTGGCGCACAAGTGTCAGCGGCGGCCAGGTGTGAGCCGCCTCTGAGATGCCGTCGAAGCTGACGACGGCGATCTGTCCAGGCACATCGAGTCCGCGATCGTGGATCGCATGGAGAACGCCGATGGCCTGGATGTCAGAACTGACGAAGATCGCGGTTGGGACACGGGGTCGGGACAGCAGTTGGGCTGCCGCTTCATAGCCGCCGTCCGGCGTGTACCTCGCCCGCACCACCGGTCCCAGCTCCGCGCCGTGCAGGCGATGTGCCTCGCGCCACCCCACCTCGCGATCGTCTGGCTCGGCCGAGGAAGCTCTGCCGGCAATGAGAGCCACTTCAGGGTGCCGATGCGTCGTGAGCAGGTGCAGGACCGCCTCAGTGGTCCCAGCTGTTGAGTCTGGCCCCATGGTGCGGAAGCCTGGGATGGCGAACGGGCAGTTGACGAACAACAGCGGAACTCCTGGACTGCGAAGTCTGGAGACGTCTTTTCGCGCCAGACAGGTCATCGAAATGATGCCGTCCACGTTGCGTCCGGCTAGGCGTTCTATGAGCTCGAATTCAGTCTCGGGCCGACCAGCCGAGTTGGCCGTCAGGAGCTCTACCCCAGCGTCGTTTGCCGCTTCATACACGATGTCGTTGAACTCGCCGAAGAAGGGGTTGGCCGTGCCTTGGTGGATGACGCCGATAATTCCTGTTGAGCCGGTGCTTAGCGCCCTGGCCTGGGTATTCGGCCGGTAGCCGAGGAATTCGATGGCCTCGCGAACGCGCTTCGCTGTCTCTGGGGCAACAGGCCGCGGACCATCGTTGACGACGTAGCTAACGACCGCCGTGCTTACACCCGCGAAGCGGGCCACATCGGCCAACGTCACACTGCGTGGACGTTTCGATGACCTCGGCATCATCGTCCTCCAGACCGGTCGCCATCATGCATCTCGTGAACGATGCTAAGGGCTTAGATTGCTTCCTGTCCAGACCCAGATTTAGGCGCTCGATCACGGGCCAATCGTCATCTATGGGCTTAGAGTGTCTGGGCCTGCGCCCAGGTGGTGACCCTCGACAGACCCGGTCTTCGCGCGGGCGTCTCTTTGAGTTTGGGCATGCGGACCTCGCCACGTACTTGCGGAACAGGATTTTCGCCGGTCAGGATGCCCCACCTCGTACATCCCGACCCAGACGATGTCGAAAGGGTTCACACGCCCCTAGGGCGCTATACCCAAGCCTTCCGGTAGCCCGCGTTGCAGCACGGACCACCTGACCACGCCTCCCCAGCGTCTGGTGGATGAGCAGGCCTGCGGTCAGGGCAGCCGCCTTTGCACGCCAAAACGGACACAGCGTTTCCGCAGGTCAGAAGCCTGACGAAGTGGCCGTAAGTCTTCCTGCGTGGCATACCCCTACCGGGTAACAGTAGAGGACGCCCGACCCGCGTTTCCGCGGGTCAGGCGCCCTCTGTTGCACGTGGTGGCAGGTGAAGGATTCGAACCTTCGAAGCTTTCGCGATGGATTTACAGTCCACTCCCATTGGCCGCTCGGGCAACCTGCCGTGGTGCGCGTGGAAGGATAGCAAGGACACCCACGAATGCCGAAACCGGTAGCCGCCCAAGCCCGCGGCCGCCGCGTGACGCCCAGGAAGGACACGCCACCATGGCCGACAGCTCGTTCGACATCGTCAGCAAGATCGACCACCAGGAGGTCGCCAACGCCCTCAACAGCGCCTCGCGCGAGGTGGCGACGCGCTACGACTTCAAGAACGTCGGCGCCTCCATCGAGGCCAGCGGCGAGGACAAGGTGATCATCAAGGCCAACACCGAGGAGCGCGCCAACGCCGTCCTCGACGTCTTCCAGACCTGGCTGGTCAAGCGCAAGGTCTCGCTCAAGCACCTCGACATCCCCGAGCGCGGCCCCCAGCTCTCCGGCAAGGAGTACCGCCTCGAGCTCGGCCTGCAGGAAGGCATCTCGCAGGAGAACGCCAAGAAGGTCGGCAAGATCATCCGCGACGAGGGCCCCAAGTCGGTCAAGTCCCAGATCCAGGGCGACGAGCTGCGCGTCACCAGCAAGTCGCGTGACGACCTCCAGGCCGTGCAGGCACTCCTCAAGGGCAAGGACGACCTGGACTTCGCGATCCAGTTCACCAACTACCGCTGACATCGGCGCCCGAGGGCGCCCTCCCGGAGCAACAGGTATGCCGCCGTCCCCCAGTCGGGGACGGCGGCATACCTCTCTGCGGTGGTCGCGCTGGGTCGTGCGGCGCTAGGCGCTGCCGGGTTGGGCCGTGTCCGTGCCGGTCTCCATGGCCATGGTCGGGCCACCGAGGTCGGGGAAGCGGATGACCGAACCGTCGGTGTTGGGTGAGTCGTCCTCGGACCAGCTGTCGAGCGCGCTGGCCAGACCCAGCGAGAGCCCCGCCATCTCGTGGTCGCCGATGCCGACGCGCGAGGCGACCTCGCGGGCGTTGGCGGGACGGTCAGCCGGGCTCTTCGCCAGGCAGTCCCGCACGAGTGACGCGAGGTCGTCGGGGACGCCGTCGGGCAGTGGCGGGGGTGGTTCGTTGACATGGCTGAGAGCCGTCGCGACGGGAGTCCCCCTGTCGAACGGCCTACTCCCCGAAAGCATCTCGTGCGCAACCACCCCGAGGGCGTAGAGGTCGCTGGCCCCGGTCGCGGCCTGGCCCAGCGCCTGCTCCGGGCTGAGGTAGTCCGGCGTGCCGAGCATCTCGCCCGCCCTGGTGTGACCAGCGGCGTCGAGCGCCCGCGCGATCCCGAAGTCCGTGAGCTTCACGAGCCCGTCGGGACGCACGAGGATGTTGGCCGGCTTCACGTCGCGGTGGATCACCCGCGCCTCGTGAGCGACGCCGAGGGCGAGGGCGGCCTGTCCGATGAGGGAGCGCACCTCCGCGGGGTCGAGCGGGGCGCGGCGCTTGAGCAGCAGGGACAGCGGCTCACCCTTGACCAGCTCCATGACGAGGAAGGCCAGGCCGTCGTCCTCGCCGTAGTCGAACAAGGTCGCGATGTTGGTGTGCAGCAAGGCTGCCGAGTGCACGGCCTCGTCACGGAACCGGAGGGCGAAGAGCTCCTCGTGTCCGGTGTCGGGGCGCATGACCTTCACGGCCACGGTGCGCTGCAGCACCGTGTCCGTGCCGGCCCAGACGTCCGCCATGCCGCCGGATGCGATCCGTGCACCGAGCACGTAACGACCGCCGAGTGTGTCGCCTTCGTCGAGTCGGTTCATCCTGGGTAATCCACCCGTACCTCCGTAGACGGAGGTGAACGTCAGCTGACATCGCAAAAGCCCTCGCCACCTGCGATGGTAGCCCCGAAACGGCCGCAGTGCGCCCCTGCGCGTCCGGCAATCAGCCCTCTGACCTGCACCGACGCCGCGTGTCCTTCGATTCCGCAGGCTCACAGGCCCCACGCAGAGGTATGCCGCCGTCCCCGAGCCGGGGACGGCGGCATACCCGTCGTGGGTCGTCGCCTCAGGGGAGGTGGATCGTGATCTCCCGCTGCTCGCCACGGTCCAGCGACACCGTGGTGGCGTCGGCCTCGGAGGTTGCCGAGTCGTACCAGACCGTCTCGCCCTGGCCGTCCTCGGTGTAGCGGGTCAACGCCAGGGTGAAGTCGCCCGGTGGCAGGTACGTCGAGCTGAAGGTGTTCCCGTTGTAGACGTCGAAGTCACCGATGTAGTCGCCGGACGTCGTCCAGATCAGGCCGACCCAGTAGTCCGTGGTCGGCTGCCCGTCCGCGGTGACGACGCTGCCGGTGATCTGGGCACCGGGCTGGAGGATCGCGTCGTAGCTCGTGGGCTTCAGCGCCCTGACCCGCAGCGGCACGGCGGCCGACGCGTCGTCCGCGTTGCCCGACCACAGAGGGGCGAGCCCTGACTCGTGCTGCGGCTCCACGAACACCGTGTGCTGCCCGGCCGGCACCCCGTGGATCGTGTACCGCCCGTCCTCGTCGGTCTGCGCATAGGGCGGGACGACAGGTCCACCGGCCCGACCGGAGTAGCCGCTGTCCGGGCTCACCCAGGCGCCGACCACGGGCAGCCCGCGGTAGTCGGTGATCCGACCCGTGATCGTGCCGCCCGGCTTCAGCTGGACGTTGCGAACCTTCTCGACCTGGCCGGCGCCGACGGCGACGAGGTCTGCCGTCGCCTGCGACGTGGCCTTGAAGGCCCAGCTGAGCGAGTAGGGCGAGTCCTGCGTGACCTGCTGGAACGACAGCGCGTACGTGCCCTGCGGAAGGCCCTTCACGGCCCACTGGCCGTCGGGCCCGGAACAGGTGGGCACCTCACCGCGGACCACGCCGCCGGTCCGGCCGGCGAAGGCGTGGGGGCAGACCTCGGCCAGCGCGGTCCCGGTCTTGGCGTCGACGACCTTCCCCGAGATGGTCGCACCCGTGGCGAGGGCAGCGCCCACTGTGGCGGGGGATCCGCGCTCGACCGTGAAGGTCGCGGCGTCACCGAGGACCCGGGTGTCCCCGGTGAACTCCGAGACGTACCTGCCCAGCGGGTCGGTGAACTCGGCGATGAAGCTGCCGGTGCTGCTCACGTCGACGGAGTAGTGACCCGATTCGTCGGTGCACCCCTCCCCCGCCCACATGAGGTTGTCCGGGTCGTCGCCCGGCGCGTAGACGGTCACGCACGCGCCGTCGATCGGGGCCTGGGTGGCGGCGCTGCGCACCACGCCCTCGACCTGCGCGGCGGCGAGGAACTGGTCGTCCACCTGCACGGTGTCGCCCGCCGCGACGGTGAAGTGCGCCGCGTCGTCGCGCGACGTCTTCCCGAAGGCCCACTGGTTCGCGGGCCATGAGTCGAAGTTGACGACGTACTCCCCGGGCCGCACCAAGGCGCTCCAGGCGCCGTCCTGGTCGGTCGACGCGAACGCGGCGGTGTAGCCGTCGTCGCTGGAGCTCGAGACCGCGACGCTGGCCCACTCGGCGGGCTGCCCGTCCGCCCGGGTGAGCGTCCCGCGGAGGTGCCCGCYGGTGGCGAGGGCTGCGTCCACGATGGCGGGCGCGGTGATCAGGTCAGCATCCGCGTAGGACGTGGCGTCGTTGGCCCACTCGCCCACGTGCACGTCGTCATAGGCCTCGAACTCGACCTTGTAGCCGGCGCCGGCGACCAGGCCATCCACCGTCCAGGTGCCGTCCTCCGCGCTGCACGTCGAGGTGACGTAGGCGTCGGTCTCGTCGGCCAGCGTCACACACGCCTGGAGCGGGGCGCCCGTGTCCTCGGCGGTGATCGTCCCGGACAGGGTCGAGTCCCCGACCTCGCGCGAGTACTCGAGGGGGAAGTCGAGGTGGGTCGGGGCCTCGACGACCGCGGCGTCCTCGAACGTGGTCGCCCCGCCGCTCCACTGCCCCTTGTAGAGCGAGTCGAACGCGTAGGCCTCGACCTTGTAGCCGACTCCCGTCTCCACTCCCTCAGCCGTCCACTGACCGCTCTCGTCGGTGCAGCCCGAGGCGATGAAGGTGTACCCAAGGTCGTAGACGCTGACGCACCCCTGCAGGCTCTCGCCCGTGGCTGCCGCCGTGATCGTCCCCGAGATGGTCGATGGTTCTGCTTGCGCGGGTGCGGCAAGGACCCCGGTGGCCAGCGCAGCCGCCAGCACGATCCCCCCGACCCGCCCGAATGCTGCGCGCATGAGCCGCGTGCCTTCCGCCGGTGTGTGTGAACAAATCGGGCGGAACATAGCAGTGGAGCCGAGTGGTGCGGGCGGTTTAGACCAACTTCTTACCTACCGGCCGCCGCCCGGCTGTGCGGCCGGCGGCCGGCGGCATACCTGCCGTGGGCGGACTCAGCCGAAGGTGGCCCGCGAGCGCAGCGCCTCGCGGAGCTCGGACTCGGCGTCGACCACACTCCGCCGCACCCCCACGCTGAGTTCGCCGCCCTCCACGGCCGCGGCGCTGAGCTCGGCCGTCGCCTCCTCCACGATCCGCGCGGGGTAGGCCAGCGTCGCGACACGGGCGATCGCGTCCTCCCCTACCCAGGCGGTCATGGCAGGGACCTCGGTGAAGTAGCGCTCGACATAGGGCCGCACGGTGTCGAGGTCGTCGGCGAGCCAGAACCCCTGGGCCAGTGCGTTGAGCTCGTAGTTGGAGCGCGATCGGTTGGCCGTCAGCTCGTCCCAGGCCCAGGACTTCGCGTCGGCCGACGGCATCGCCGCGCTGGCGAACAACGCGTTGAGCCGGCCCTGGAGCGTGTCGTCGTCGGCGCGCCGGCCCTCGACGAAGCCTCGGTCGACCAGGCCGCGGGAGGCGAGGTTGCGCACCGCGATCCAGCCGAAGTCCGAGTCCTCCTCCAGCCCCGCAGGTCGGTCCTTGCCCGCGGCCCAGGCACGCAGCAGGGACTCGTCGGCCGAGGACCGTGCGACCGTCCTGGCGGCGACGAGAGCGCCCGTGGAGCCCGGCGCCGCCGACCGCAGCAGCTGCGCCGCCGAGTCGGCCACCACCTGCTCGGCCCAGGCGTGCTCCTGGGGCGGAAGGAAGGTCGGGATGATCCGGGCCAGGAGCGCCAGCGCGGTCCGGCTCAGCACCGAGTCGTTGGCCTCGGCCGGCCAGGCGTTGCCGAAGGTCCGGACGAGGACCCGTGGGTCGACCGTGCCGAGGCATACGCCGTCGAGGAGGGCGATCCACACCACGGCCCGGGCCTGGGCGTCGGGAACGGCCGCCAAGGCGGTCGGCACGGCGGCAACGGACGCCGGGTCGAGGGTCACGGTGGCCCAGGTGAGGTCGGAGGCATTCGGCACGACCAGGTCGGCGGCCGGCACCTCGCGCAGCGCCTCGACCGTGGTGCGGTCCCGGGTCACGGTCACCGGGACGCGGAACACCTCGACGCCGCTGGTGAAGCCCGCGACATCCATCGTGTGCGGCCGGTCCGCCGGAAACTGCCGCGGCACGGCTCGGTCGACGACGCCACTGTCCGGGACGACCGAGATCACGTCGAGGCCGGCTGTCAGCAGCCACGCCCGGCTCCACGCCGTGAGCGACAGACCGGACGCGCGCTCCATGAAGCCCATGAAGTCCGCGAGCGTGCCGTTGCCGAAGGAGTGCTCGCGCAGGTAGGCCGACACCCCGGCGATGAAGGCGTCGTCACCGATATGGGCGATCAGCTGCCGCAGGGTGGCTGCTCCCTTGGCGTACGAGATCCCGTCGAAGTCCTGCAGCGCCGCCTGGGTGTCCAGCGCGGCGGCTCCGGCCACGGGGTGCGTCGAGGGGGTTCGCTCCGCGGCATACCCCCAGCCCTTGCGGGCCATCGTCGAGTCGATCCAGGCGTCGGTGAACTCCGTGGCATCCACGCAGGTGCGGTGCGACATGTACTCGGCGAAAGACTCGTTGAGCCAGAGGTCGTCCCACCACTGCATGGTGACGAGGTCGCCGAACCACATGTGCGCCATCTCGTGGGTGATGGTGTTGGTACGCGAAAGCACCTCGTCCCGCGCCGCCGCCCCGCGGAAGATCATCGTGTCGCGGAACGTCACGCAGCCCGGGTTCTCCATGGCTCCGGCGTTGAACTCCGGCACGAACACCTGGTGGTACTCCCCGAACGGATAGCGGATCCCGAACAGCGAGTGGTAGTAGTCGAAGCTCGCCTTGGTCACCTCGAGCATCTGTGGCGCCTCTCGCTCCAGGTGCTCCCTGAGCGAGGCCCGCGCATGGATCCCGAGCGGTATGCCGTCGTGCTCGTCGCGCACGGAGGCGTAGGGACCAGCGCAGACGGTCACGAAATACGTTGCCAGTGGCTGGGTTTCGGCCAGCTCCCACTTCCCCGGCGCCACCTCGGTAGCCGCGCCGTTGCCGAGCACGATCCATTTCTCGGGCGCAGTGACGGTGACGACATAGGGCGCCTTGAGGTCGGGCTGGTCGAAGCAGGCGAACACCCGCGGACCTGCATCGAGGAACAGGTGGCCGTAGACGTAGTGCTCTCCGTCGGCGGGATCGACGGCGCGGTGCAGCCCCTGACCGTCACGGCTGTAGGCCATCAGCGTCTCTACCTCGAGGACGTTCTCGGCCGCCAGGCCGGCGAGCTCGATGCGCGCCTCGCGCAGCCCGGCGACATCGACCGGCGAGCCGTTGAGCGTCACCGAACGCAACTCCGAGGGAAGGACGTCGAGGAAGGTGGAGCGCCCAGGGGCTCTGCAGGAGAACGAGATCCGGACTCGCGACTCGAAGCTCTCCTCACCACGGTCGAGGTCGAGGTCGACCTCCATCCTCGTCACGTCTATGAGGGCGGAGCGCTCTCGGGCATCCGCCCGGGTCAGGGAAGGCATGTGACCGATTCAACCAGCCGTACTGCTTGCCGCTCTGCGCGCACTCCCGCCAGAGTCCTACCACTAAGTAACCTACCCGCAGTAACAACAAAGGAGTTGTTTCCATGCGTCCTACCTTGAGCCGGGGACTGGCTGGGGCTGCCGCTCTTGTCACCGCTCTCACCGTCGTCGCCACCGCCACGCCCGCGAGCGCGACCACCTCCATCACCCCTGCCACCCTGAACGACGGCACCGTCAACTACGTAGCCCTCGGGGACAGCTACTCCGCCGGAGCGGGCATCCTGCCGCCCGACCCGTACGCGTCGCCGCTCTGCATCCGCACGACCAAGAACTACCCACGCCTCATCGCGTCGGCCACGGGGGCAACCCTCAAGGACGTCACCTGCACCGCAGCCGAGACGCGGCACTTCTACACCTCGCAGTACCTCGGCGTGCCGGCCCAGCTGAACGCCGTGCGGTCCGACACCGACCTGGTCACCCTCACCATCGGCGGGAACGACAGCAACGTCTTCGTCGGGGCCATCGTGGCCTGCGGGAGCAAGGGTGTGCTGACCTTGGGCTTCGGCAGCCCGTGCAAGAACTGGTTCGGCAGCTACTGGGACAACCTGGTGGAGAACAGGACCTACCCGGCCGTGAAGCAGGCCCTGCGGGACATCCACACTAAGGCTCCGAACGCCGAGGTCGCCATCCTGGGCTACCCCGACATCCTGCCGGCCACCCGGGGCTGCTTCGCCCAGATGCCGATCGCCTACGGCGACGTTCCCTACGTCCACAACATCCAGTCGCACGTGAACGCGGTGATCAAGCGAGCGGCTGCCGAAACCGGCACCACCTTCGTCGACATGACGGCGACCGGCCGGGACGCGTGCCAGCCGATCGGCACGCGCTGGGTCGAGCCGATCCTGTTCGGGACCAACACCGTGCCGGTGCACCCGAACGCCCTCGGCGAGGCTGCGATGGCCAAGCGCACGATGGTGGCCCTGGGTCTCTGACGTGCTGAGCCTCTGAGAGAACGCCGAAGCCCCCGGCCGCATTGGCCGGGGGCTTCGATCTAGTTCAGAGGGTGGGGCAGGTCAGATGACCGTGACCTTCTCCGCCTGGGGACCCTTCGGGCCCTGCGTGATGTCGAACTCCACGCGCTGTGCCTCGTCGAGCGAGCGGTAGCCGCCGGACTCGATCGCGCTGTAGTGCACGAAGACGTCGGCGCCGCCGCCGTCCTGCTCGATGAAGCCGAAGCCCTTCTCAGCGTTGAACCACTTCACTGTTCCCTGTGCCATGGGATAACTCTTTTCCTAATTGGCCGATGTGGCCGCGGATGCGGACCACCAGCTGCGACATCACCACGACACGGAATACACCGCTTAAAGAAAAGGCCCGCGCTTGGCGGGCCCACTCACACGAGGAACTGCAACTGCAGCCATCGTAACGTGTATCGGCCAGACTTTCATTCCCAGCCCCCCGCGAGTCTTGGGAAGCGGTCGTCCAGACCGCCTCGCTGAGCACGCGGAGGGCCTGGTCTCAGCGCTGGCGGAACCCGGAGGCCTGTGCCTCGAGCCGGGCGATCCGCTCGGTCATCGGGGGGTGGGTGGAGAAGAAGCGCGACACGTCCTGGGGGCGGAACGGGTTGGCGATCATCATGTGGCTGGAGTTCTGGAGGGCCGGGGTCGGCTGCAGCGGGGCGTTGGCCACCCCCGTCTCGAGCTTGCGCAGCGCCGACGCCAGGGCCAGCGGGTCGCCGGTGAGCCTGGCGCCGTCCTCGTCCGCGTCGTACTCGCGGGTGCGGCTGATCGCCATCTGGATCATCATCGCGGCGAACGGCGCGAGCAGGGCCATGGCCAGCATCGCGATCGGGTTGGGACGGTCCTCGTCGTTGCCGCCACCGCCGAACATGCCTGCGAACATGAGCATCTGGGCCACCGACGTGATCACACCGGCGATCGCTGCGGCCACCGAGCCGGTGAGGATGTCGCGGTTGTAGACGTGCATCAGCTCGTGTCCGAGGACCCCGCGCAGCTCACGTTCGTCGAGCAGCCCCAGGATGCCCTCGGTGCAGCACACGGCGGCGTTCTCGGGGTTGCGGCCGGTGGCGAAGGCGTTGGGCGCCGCAGTGGGGCTGATGTAGAGCTTGGGCATCGGCTTGCCGGCGGCGGTGGAGAGCTCGCGGACGATGCGGTACATCCCGGGCGCCTGGGCCTCACTGACCGGGTAGGCGTGCATCGCCTTGATCGCGAGCTTGTCGGAGTTCCAGTAGCCGTAGGCGGTCATGCCGAGGCCGAACAGCGCGAACAGCCAGATGAAGGCGGGGCTGCCGGTCGAGCTGGCGATGACGCCGCCGATGGCCAGGAGGAGGGCGAAGATGCCGCCGAAGAGGGCTGCGGTCTTGAGCCCGTTGAAATGGTTGTGCATGTCTGCCTCAACGCTCCCTTCCGTGCTCGCGTTCCCGGCGAATCGGTGCTGGTGCCCGGGTTCAGCCGAGCAGGCCGAACAGCAGCTGGGGCATCACGCTGGTGGCCACGAGCGCGAGTCCGGCCAGCACCAGGGCGGCGAGCGCGGGACGCGGGATGCTGCGGATGACGGGCCGGGCGGGACCCTCGTCGGGGTCGCGCAGCAGCACGGCGAACCAGCGCAGGTAGACCGCGACGCCGATCACCGCGTTGAGGACGGCGACCACGGCCAGCACCCACTGCCCCTCCCCGACCACGGGCCGCAGGGCGACGACCTTGGCGATCAGGCCGACCACCCCTGGCGGGAGCCCGGCCAGTGAGAGCAGGGCCAGTCCGAGCGCCCCGCCCAGGAGCGGGTGGGCCCGCAACAAGCCGGTGTATGCCGTGAGCGTGCGCCCGAGGTCCACGGCGCCACGAAGACGCGGGGTCGACGTCACGACGTGCACCACGACGAACGCGACCAGCGTGGCGATGACATAGGCGAGCAGGTAGCCACCTGACGCGGCCGCAGCCCGACCGTTCAGGGCAGACAGCGGCAGCACCACCCACCCTGCCTGGGCGACCGTGGACCACGCCAGCAGGCGCACGGGGTCGTCCTGCACGAGGGCGAGGACGTTGCCGAGCGTCATCGACACCGCGGCGAGCAGCCCGATGACCACGATGACGGGCGCCCCGGCCCCCACGAGGGCCTGGACGACGACCAGCAGGGCAGCCAGCGCCGCCACCTTGGAGGTGGCCGCGAGGAAGGCCGCGACGGGTTCGGTGGCCCCGGCGTAGGCCTGCGGCGTCCAGACGTGGAACGGCACGAGGCTGAGCTTGAAGCCCAGACCTGCGAGCAGCAGGAGGGCCGCGAGGAGCAGCACCACCCGTCGCTGCGGCTCGGCCAGCGCGTCGGCGGCGGCGCCCGGAGCGAACACCGCCTCGCCGGTCGACACCAGCCACAGGGCTGCGCCGAGGACGACCATCGCGAACGACACCAGCGACGTGGTCAGCAGGGCGAGGGCCCCCCGCCCGGCGGGGGCGTCGCCGCGCAACGCGACCAGGGCGATGGCGGGCAGGGTGGCGAGCTCGAGGCAGACCAGCCAGGAACCGAGGTCGTGGGCGGCGGCCACCCCTGCGGCGCCCGCCGTGGCGGCCAGGACCAGGGACACGAGGACGGCCGGGCCGCCCCGCAGGTCTTCTCGCGGATCGGTGCCCGGCCAGCTCAGCAGGAGCACCACGAGCGCGGAGCCGAGGGCGCCCAGCTGCAGGGCACTGGCGAGTGGCCCGGCTTCGAAGAGGCAGGCGCCGTCGGGCGCGGGGAGACAGAGCGTGCGGAGCGGGTGGTCGCCCGCCCGCAGGGCGCCGGGGACGGCCAGGGCGATGCCTGCGGCGAGCGCCAGCACCCCCATCGCGGCGTGCAACCGGACCAGGCGCGGGGCGATGACGTCCAGGACCAGCACGGCCACCGCACCGAGGGCCGGGACGAGCACCGGCCCGAGCACCGACCAGTCGAAGGTCACCAGGGTGGTCGCGGCCGGCACCGCCGTGGGCACGGCCGCCACCGCTGCGACCGCGGTCGCGGTCGTGGCGATCATGGTGCGGCCCCGATGATCGTGGTCACGGCGTCGCCGGTCATGGCCAGCAGGGGCCCGGGGGCGATGCCGAGCACCACCACCCCCAGCACGAGGACGGCGATGACGTCCCACTCGCTGTCACGGCTGTCCTCGATGACGGGGGTGGTGCGCTCCCCCGCCCAGACCATCCGCGCGACCCGCAGCGCGTAGGCCGCTGCGAGGACCGTGCCGACGGCGGCGACGACGGCCAGGGTGCGGAACAGCCCTTCGGGACGGTCCGCGGCGGGCGACCACGCGGCATACACGCTGAGGAACTCGCCCCAGAAACCCGCCAGGCCCGGCAGGCCGAGGGAGGCGGCCAGGCCGACGATGAGCGCGAAGCCGAGCCGGGGGGTGACCTCGCGCAGGGCAGCGCGGGCGGTCTCGAGGTCGGCGCTCCCCCACCGCTCCTTGAGTCCGCCGACGACGACGAACAGCAGGGCCGAGACGACGCCGTGTGCGACGTTGGCGAACAACGCCGCCTGGAGTCCCGTGCGGGTCCCGCTGGACAGGCCGAGCACGACGAACCCCATGTGGGCGACCGAGGAGTAGGCGATCAGGCGCTTGAGGTCGCGCTCGACGAGGCAGGCCAGCCCTCCCCAGATGATGCCGACGGCGCCGAGGACGGCCAGCACCGGCGCGACGTTCGCGAACCCGTCAGGCAGCGAGGCGAGTGGCAACCGGACCAGGCCGTAGGTGCCCATCTTGAGCAGCACCGCCGCCAGCAGCACGGAGCCGGCCGTCGGGGCAGTCGTGTGGGCGGGTGGGAGCCAGGTGTGCACCGGGAAGACCGGCACCTTGACCGCGAGCCCGGCGACGAGCAGCGCCGCGACCAGGGTCTGGGTGCCGACGGGTATGCCGTGGCCCCCACCTTGGGCGAGGACGTCGAGGTCGGAGGTGCCCGCCTTGGCGACCAGCGCCAGGATGCCGACGAGCATGAGCGTCGAGCCGAACGCGGTGTAGAGGACGAACCGTCCCCCGGCGTCGGCGCGCGCTCCCAGGTCGTGGGCATCGCCGAACCGGGTGATCAGCACCCACATGGGCACGAGGACGAGCTCGAAGGCGACGAAGAACAGGACGGCGTCGCGGGCGTAGAAGGTCGCCAGCGCGCCGAACTCCACGAGGAGCAGGCAGGCGTGGAAGGCGGCGGTGGTTCCCCCCAGGGGAGGCCGGTCGAGGGTGTGCAGCACCACGCCGACACCGAGGATCGCGGTGAGCAGCAGCAGCGGCGCGCTGATGCCGTCGACGGCGAGCTGCCAGCGCAGACCGAGGTAGGGGACCCACGCGCGGTCGACCGTGGGACGCACGATCACGGCGACGATGACCGCGGCCAGCGTGACCACGCTCGCGCTGCTCGCGAGCAGGTTGGCGGAGCGGTGGGAGACAGCGCGGCCACCGGTGAGCAGCCAGACGGCGACCGCCGCCGGGACCACGAGGCTGACCAGGATCACCACGGTCTTGCCTTCACCACGGTGTTTGAATTCACCACAGCGCCACCCCCGCGAGGGCGACGGCGACGACACCGGCGACGACCCACGCCAGCCCGGAGGCGGCGCGTTCGGCTCGGTGGGCCCGCTGGCCACCCGTGCCGCCGAGCCGGGTTGCCGCGGCCGCGCCGCGCACGTAGGCGTCGACGACCTCGCGGTCGAGGAAGACCACGAGGTGCGCGAGCGCGACCACAGGCCGGGCGACCCAGTCGACATAGAGGCGGTCGACACCGAAACCGTTGTCGAAGGACGGGATCCGGGCGCCGACGATCCGCACGGCCGGATCCGCACCGTCGGCGAGCGACCGCACGGCGAGCCCTGCTCCCACGATCAGCAGGATGCTCAGCAGCGCCACCAGCCAGCCGATGTGACCGCCGAGGTCGAGCAGGGGCGTGAAGACGACCAGCCCGCCGACGACGGTCAGGATGGCCAGGACCGTCACCGCCGCTTTCACGGGGAAGCCGGCGGTGTCGGCCTCGTGGCGTTCGATGTCGGCGGAGGCGAGGTCGTCGAGGACGATCCACGCGCGCATGCAGTAGGCGGCGGTGAGGACGACGGTCAGCAGGCCTGCGAGCAGGACGATCCACGCGCGCGCCTGGCCGTCGGCTGCCCCGGCCTCGGCCGCGGCGAGGACGTGCTCCTTGGACACGAACCCGACCAGCGGAGGCACCCCGGCGAGGGCCAGCAACCCGACGAACATGGCGGGGCGGATGAACAGGTGGCCGCGAAGGCCGCCGCGCATGGTCGCGGCTGCCGTGCCCCCCACCGTCACGCTCAGCCACCCGATCGCGAGGAAGAGCAGGGCCTTGAAGAACGCATGCGAGTAGAGGTGCAGCACGCCGGCGCCGGGTCCCTCGTCGACGGGGGCGACGGCCAGTGCGGAGAGCATCAGGGCGACCTGGCTGAGGGTCGAGTAGGCGAGCAGCCGCTTGAGGTCGCTCTGCCCGAACGCCAGCCCCGCGGCATACACCATCGTCACGGCGGTGCTCAGCGCGAGCACCCAGCGCGCGCCCTCACTGGCCGCGAGGATGTCGAACAGCTGCGCGAGGACGAACGTGCCCGCGGCGACCATGGTCGCCGCGTGGATGAGGGCGGAGGCTGGGGTCGGGCCCTCCATCGCGTCGGGGAGCCAGTCGTGGAACGGGACCATGCCGGACTTGCCCAGGATGCCGATGACGAGCAGCACCATGGCCGCCGTGCGCAGGGTGGCGTTGGGTGCGAGGCACGCGCCCGTGTCGGGGCAGTCCGTGGCGGCCCAGGCCTGGAACACCTGCGGATATGCCGTCGAGCCGGCTCCCGCGGCGAGGATCACCACCCCGAGCACGAAGCCGACATCCGCGAGGCGGGTGACGAGGAAGGCCTTGAGCGCGGCGCGGCGGGCGGACTCCTTGCGGCTCCAGTGACCGATGAGCAGGTAGGAGCACCAGCCCATCACCTCCCAGCCCACGAGGGTCAGCACGAGGTCGGCGGACTGGACGACGAGGAGCATGCCGGCGGTGAACAGCGAGACCGTGGCGGCGAAGATGCCGTAGCGGTCGTCCTCGCGCAGGTACCAGCCGGCAAAGGCCTGCACCGCCCAGCCGACGATCGCCACGACCAGCGCGATGAGGGCGGTCGCGGCAGTTGCCTGCAGCTGCAAGGGGATTCGCAGCTCCCCCGCGTCGAGACCGGGGATCGTGTGGACGAGGGTCACCCTCGACGAGCCGTGCACGGCGACGACCTGGAGCAGGGCCGCGACGACCGCCAGCAGGGAGGCGCCGACGGCGACGAAGCGGGCCGCGCGGGGGTCTGCGCGACGGGCCAGCAGCAGCCCGACGAGGGCCGTGACGGCCGGGATGAGGACGACCAGCCGGGCAGCGGCGCCGCTCATGGGCTCGCCTTGCTGACGGTGGGCCTGGCGCTGGGGTCGCTGGCCGTGGGGTCGCTGGCGGTGGGGTCGCTGGCGGTGGGGTCGCTGAGGTCGACGTCGCCCCGCAGCCGGTAGACCGCGAGGACCACGGCCAGCGCCACGACGACCTCCGCGGCGGCGATCGTGATCACGAACAGCGTCAGCACGTTGCCAGCCGCCCAGCGGTCGGCGCCCGCGGCAGCGACCGAGACGAGCAGCAGGTTGGCGGCGTTGAGGATGAGCTCGACACCGATCAGGACGAGCACGGCGTTGCGCCGCGCCAGCACGCCGTATGCCCCGATGCCCGCAAGCACGGCGGCGAGCAGGTAGGGCCCCGCGAGGTGGATCATGCGACACCACCCGCGTCCGGGTCAGCGGGTGCCGCGGTCGGCGCGGCAGGATCGGGGCGGGTCATCCGCGACACCGCCATGGCGGCGATCAGGGCGACCAGCAGCAGGAGGGACAGGACCTCGAAGGGCCACACCCACGTGCCGAAGAGCTGTTCTGCCACCTGGGTGGTCGAGCTGTCGTGACGTTCGACGGCCGGGCCCGCGATGGGGAGGAGGGCGGCGGCCAGCAGCGCGGTGATGCCGGCCCCCAGCACTGCCGCGAGCCCCCGGTGCAGGCGGCTGGTGCTGATCTCGCTGTTGGGTCCGATCGGCGCGCGGGTCAGCATGAGGGCGAACAGCACGAGCACGACGATCGCGCCGACATAGACGAGCAGCTGCACGAGCGCGACGAACTCCGCCCCCAGGACGAGGTAGCAGCCGGCCACGGCTCCGAGGCAGACCACGAGCCACAAGGCGGCATGGACGACGTGGCGCGTCGTCACGGCGAGCAGCCCACTGGCGGCGGTGATCAGCCCGACCGCGGCAAAGGCCACGTCGAGAGCCGTCATTCCCCGGTCTCCGACTTCTCTTCCTGCCCGGTCGGGGTGACCCGCGTGGGGGCCGAGCGCGCCGGCGTCGCGCGGACCAGTCGGCCGGGGCGAGTGGTCGCGGCGATCTCGGCAGGTTCGGCCGAGTGCTCGTCGAGTGCGGAGGGCGGCGGCACGGTGGGCATCCACTGGCCGAGCCGGTCCTTCTCGTGCAGCAGGTCGCGGATGTCCAGCTCGGCGTACTCGAACTCGGGACTCCAGTGCAACGCGTCGAACGGGCAGACCTCGATGCAGATGCCGCAGTACATGCAGAGGCTGAAGTCGATGGCGAACCGGTCGAGGACGTTGCGCTGGCGCTCACGCCCACCAGGGGTCGTGGCGGGGATCGTCTCCTTGTGCGAGTCGATGTAGATGCACCAGTCGGGGCACTCGCGGGCGCACAGCATGCACGAGGTGCAGTTCTCCTCGAGCAGCGCGATGACGCCACGGCTCCGGGGAGGCAGGTGCGGCTGCGCGTCCGGGTACTCGGCGGTGTGCGTCGGCCTGGACATGGTGCGGGCCGTGGTGGCCAACCCCTTGAGGATGCCCGGTATGCCGATGGCTCCCGGCTTCTTCGCGTCTTGGCTCATGCGGTGGTCACCACCCAGACGCCGGTGATCGCCAGCTGCGCCAGCGCGAGCGGGACCAGGACGAGCCAGGCCAGCCGCTGCAGCTGGTCCTCGCGCAGCCGGGGCCACGCGACGCGGAGCCAGATGACGACCACGGCGATGCAGAACCCCTTGAGCAGGGTCCACAACCAGCCGAGCTGGTCGCTGAACAGCCCCTGCCAGCCGCCGAGGTAGAGCACGGCGAAGAGGAGGGACATCACGACGATCCCGGCGTACTCGCCCAGCAGGAAGAACGCGAACCGCAGCCCGGTGTACTCGGTGTAGGCGCCGAACACGATCTCCGAGTCGGCCACCGGCATGTCGAACGGCGGCCGCTGGAGCTCGGCCACGGCCGACACGAGGAACACGATGGCTCCGGGCAGCTGGAAGACCAGCCACCAGGGCGACCAGGCGGCAGCGATCCCGGACAGCGACAGCGAGCCGGCGGCGAGGCAGACGCTCGCGACCGCCAGCACCATCGGCAGCTCGTAGGAGAGGAGCTGCGCCGCGGCACGCATCGCGCCCAGCAGCGAGTACTTGTTGGCGCTGGCCCAGCCGGCCATGAGGGTGCCGAGGATGCCCACCGCGGTCACCGCGAGGACGAACACCGCAGACGCGGGGAGGTCTGCGGCGACCAGGTCGGGGCTCAGCGGAATCGCTGCCAGTGCGACGAGATAGGGCACCAGGGCCACTGCCGGGGCGAACCGGAAGACCCGCTGGTCGGCAGCGGCGGGGGTGATGTCCTCCTTCTGCACGAACTTGACCCCGTCGGCCACCAGCTGCGCCCACCCGTGGAAGCCACCGGCATACATCGGGCCGAGCCGGCCCTGCATGTGGGCCATCACCTTGTGCTCGGTCTGGCCCACGAGCAGCGGCAGCACGAGGAAGGCAGCCAACACCCCGACTGCCCGCAACGTCACCTCGACGGCGTCGCTCATCGCGGCCCCCACTCGGGATCGGGTACTCCGGGGGCGGACACCCGGCGTCGACCGGTCGGCCTGGCGTGCTCGGACTCGCCCGGCTCCTTCGCTCCCGGCCACGGCTTGGAGGCCCGGGCGGCGAGCACGAACGACTTGCGCAGCGGCGTGCCCTCGAACCCGTCTGGGAGCAGGAGCGGTCGCAGCCCGAGACCGGTGCCGTCGTCGAACCCCTCGAAGTCGAGGCCGAACATCTCGTGCGTCTCGCGCTCGTGCCACGCGACCCCGCGGAACACGCCCGTCAGGCTGCCGAGGCTCGCGCCTTCGGGCACGCGCGTGCGAAACAGCTTGCGCCGCAACGCACCTGGCGAGGACCCGTCCATGAGGTGGCACACGACGTCGAGCCCTGGCGCCAGCTCGTCGTCGCTCTGGTCGACCGCGGTGAGCCAGTCGAAGAAGGTGTAGGCCGCGTCGCGAGCCGCGGTGATCGTCGCCACCCAGTCGGCCGGGTCGACCTCGGCGCGCTCGAGGGCGGTGGGGTCGCTCACGAGGCGTCCTTGGTCGGGGGCTGCACCAGCGGTCGCGTGACCTCGCCGGCGGACGCGAGGCGGTGCCCGGCATACTTTGCACGAATTCCCTTGGTGGACAACGTCTCCGCAGCGATCTTCTCCTGCAGCTTGAGGATGCCCTGGAGGAGCGCCTCGGGTCGGGGCGGGCAGCCGGGGACGTAGACGTCGACGGGGATGATGGTGTCGACACCCTTGGTGACGGAGTAGGAGTCCCAGTAGGGGCCGCCCGAGTTGGAGCAGGCTCCGAACGAGATGACGTACTTGGGTTCGGGCATCTGGTCGTAGAGCCGTCGCACGGCCGGAGCCATCTTGTCGGTCACGGTGCCGGACACGACCATGAGGTCGGCCTGTCGCGGACCGGGGGCGAAGGGGATGACGCCGAGCCGGATGAAGTCGTGCCGGGCCATCGAGGCGGCGATGAACTCGATCGCACAGCACGCGAGGCCGAAGTTGAAGACCCACAGCGAGTAGCGGCGCCCCCAGTTGAGGACCACGCGGATCGGTTGGGGCGCCAGGTCGGTGGCGGGACCGACCCGGGGCATGGGCAGAGGAGTCGTCGCCATCACAGCCACCTCAGCAGACCGCGCCGTGCGGCGTGGACGAGTCCGACCAGCAGGATCCCGATGAACACCGCGATCTCGAGCAGCGACACCGCACCGAGGTTGCTGCGCACGACGAGGGCCCAGGGGAACAGGTAGACCGCGTCGACGGCGAAGATGACGTAGAGGAACGCGTAGACGAAGTAGCGCACCTGGGTCTGGGCCCAGTCCCGACCCACCGGATCGACTCCGGACTCGTACGTCGTCAGCTTGGCCCGGGTCGGCGCCTTGGGAGCCAGCAGCGCCCGGGCGCCCATCGCGGCCACGAAGAGCAGCAGGCCGACAGCGACCACCGCGGCGATGACGACGTAGGGCGACACGGTTGGCAGCCTAGTGGCCCACCTCCGCGAGGGGGTGTTGCGCCGGGTCGTGGGCACCTACCGTGACGACATGGCGCGGGTTCCGCTCTTCCCCCTCGGCACCGTCCTGGTGCCGGGTGCCGTGTTGCCGCTCCAGCTCTTCGAGGCGCGCTACATCGAGCTGCTCAGCGACCTGCTGAACGCCATGGAGGTTCCCGAGTTCGGCGTGGTGGCGATCCGCCAGGGTCACGAGGTCGGCCCCGACTCCGTGCACGACCTGCACGAGGTCGGCTGCGTGGCCAGGGTGACGCAGGCGGCCCCGGTCGGAGACGGTCGCTACTTCGTCCTCAGCACGGGGATCCAGCGCTTCCACCTGGACGCGCTGGTGGCAGGTGCCGGCACGGCATACCTGATGGGTGAGGTGAGCATGCTGGAGGAGACAACCGGCGACGCCGAGGAGGTCGCGGGGCTCGCCGAGCGGCTGCGGCGGGCGCTGCACGAGTACGCCCAGACCGTGGGCGCCGACGAACCCACGTGGCCCTCTGAGGCCGTGGAGCTGTCGTATGCCGTGGGAGCGGCCGTGGGGCTCGACCTCGGCGAGCGACAGCAGCTGCTGGCCGCCGACGACACCGAGAGCCGGCTGCGCCTGGGCCTGCGGCTGGTCCGGCGCGAACGGCAGCTGGCGACGTTGCTCGGGGTGGTGCCGCCGTCACCGGAGCACGGCTTCAACCTGAACTGATCAGTGGCGCCCGGGCCGCCGGTGCGACAGGGTCGGGCCATGACGCGAACCGACACCCCCGATGCCTGGGACGAGCGCTCGACGCTGCTGGCGATGCTCCAGTACACCCGCGACACCGCGACCGAGAAGTGCCACGGCCTTGCCGACGAGCACGTGGGCAGCGCGCCACTGGCGACCTCGCCCCTGATGACGATCGGCGGGGTCGTCAACCACATGCGCTGGGTCGAGCACTCGTGGATCGAGAACCGGTTCGTCGGCGGCCCGGACCTCGGGCCCTGGACCGACGAGGAGCCGGACCGGGAGTTCAGCCTGGGCGCCACCACTCCCCTCGCCACGACGCTGGGCGAGTATGCCGCGCAGGCCGTGCGCACGGACGCGATCGTCGCCGGGCTCGACCTGGACGACCTGTCGGCGACCCCTTTCAGAAGCGGCGAGCGCCCGACCCTGCGCTGGGTGCTGCTGCACCTGGTCGAGGAGAACGCCCGGCACAACGGGCACCTCGACATCCTGCGCGAGCTCGCCGACGGCCGGACCGGAGACTGACGCCCCCTCCCCCTGCAAACGGCCGTCTTGGCGGGGTCGGCGCTCGTCAGCCGTCGAGGCGTTCGAAGGCCGGCGCGTAGCGGAAGGCGCCGGACAGGCCCTCGCCCCACGCCCCCAGCCCGCGCACCATGAAGTACGCCGGTCCCCAGTCCTGCGGCGGGGTGATTCCGTGCTCGACGGCCGGACCGAACCCGAACCGGGGGTAGTACGTGGGGTGGCCGAGCAGGATGATCGCGCGCTCGCCGAGGGCGTCGGCGGCGGCGATGGTCGCATGCATCAGCGCCGACCCCACACCCGTCTTCTGGACAGAGGGGTGCACCCCGAGGGGTCCGATGGCGACCACCCCTGCGGGGACACCGTCCACCGTCCCCCGACTCACGGCGACGTGGCCGACGACGACCCCCTCGCGTTCCGCGACCAGGCACAGCGCCGGCACGAGGTCGCCGTCGGCGCGGAGCTCGTCGACCAGGTTGGCCTCGAGCCGCCCGTCACGGGCCGGCGCCTCGTCGGTCGCGGGCGCGGCGAACGCGAGTCGGTGCAGCTCCCGGATGGCATCGGCGTCGGACGGGCGCTCCTGGCGGATGAACATGCTCGCGACCATAGGTGCGGCAGCCGCGGGCGCGCCCGGCATTTTCCGGCCGACCAGACAACGGGGGTATGCCGCGTGGCCGGCTCGGCCACGCGGCATACCTCCGGGTGTGGTCAGCGGGCGACGAGGTAGCCGTCGGCGTCGAGGGTGACGGGGATGGGGTCGATGATGTGGAACCCGTCGAGGCCCTTCGGTTCGAGGTTGCGGAACCCGACGAGCACCCACGACCCGTCGCGCTGCCGCACCAGGGGCGCCGCGAAGAGGTCGGGTTCCGGGGTGAACGGGCGGGCGGCGTCGATGTCCCAGGGTCCGAGGGGTCCCGCTCCGGGCACCGACCAGGTGCAGTAGTTGCCGGTGCGCTCGATCCGTTCTGCCGTCATCTCCTGCCGATGGCAGGTGAAGACGAGGACCCAGCGGCCGTCGATCTGCTTGTTCTGCAGCACCTCGAGCTGGCCGAACCCGGCTCCTGGCTCACAGAGCGGCGGCCCGAGCGTCCAGGTCTCGAGGTCGGGACTGGTGGCGTGGGCGACGACGCCGTCGTCGTTGCGCGCGGCGTCGCGAGCCCGCGCGCTGACGAGCATGTGCCAGCCGTCGCCGCCCGGGTCGGCGAAGACGAGGGGGTCACGCCAGGTCTCGCTCGCCCCCTCCAGATCGGGTCCCTCGGTGGGGGCCGGGGTGTTGGCGAGCGTCTTGTACCAGCGACCGTCCACGCGTAGGGCGGGGTCGGGGCCACCGCGTTGCCAGTGCTGCAGGTCGTCCGACACCGCCGAGCCGATCCGCTGGTCGTACACGTGGTGGCCGGTCGTCGACACCGCGGTGTAGAACATCCGCCACCGGTCGCCGTCGCGGAGGACGGAGCCGGTCCAGATGGCGAGGTCGTCGAACCGACCCGTGCCGCTCTGGTCGGGTCCGAAGCACTCCCCGAGGTCGGTCCAGTTCACGAGGTCCGGTGACGTGGCGTGCCCCACCCGCGCTGCGGTATGCCGCTTGCCCGGGTCCCCGAGCGCGCGTGGCGCCTGGAGGAAGAACAGGTGGTAGAGGTCGCCGTCATCGGCGATCCAAGAGTCCCAGACCCACAGGTCATCCAGCCTCAGCATGACCAGAGTCTGGCAGGGCGGAGGCGGTGGCACCCGACGAAACCAGAGGGTGGTCAGACGGTGGGCAAAGGGTGGGCAGAGCTCGGCAGCAGACTGGGCCCCCGACGTTCCCCAGACCGTTCCAACGGCCCGCCAGCTGAGAGCATCGCGGCGTTCCACGGTTTCCCAGCACCCTGTCTCCCCAACGGCTTGCCGGACCACGGAGGTCTGGTCGCTGTCAGTCGCGTTGTCAGTGGCGTCCTCTAGGATCGAACACATGTTCGAAAGCGTGCGAAGCGTGGAGGCGACCGATCCGGCCGTCCTCGCGAGCGCGCTCTTCACCCTCACCGACGACGAGATCGAGGGCATGTCCCAGGCGCAGGCCGAGGCGCTGACGGTCGCCGCCCAGCGCGTCGTGAGCGCAGCCACGGCTCGTCAGCGTTCCGCGATGGAGACGGTCGCCCGACGGTGCGACGAGCAGGCTGAGCGCGACGTGGCCGACGGCATGGCTGTGGGGATGCGGCGCCGCCACGTGTCGGGACACGCCGTCGCGGCCGGCTCGCTGGCCGCCCTCCTCCATGTCTCACCGCGCACCATGTCGACCCGCATCAGCCACGCACGTCGGGTGGTCTGCTCCTTGCCCCAGGTCCAGGCGCTCGCGTGGTCCGGCGACCTCGAGCCCTACCGCGTGGATGCGGTGGTGACCGAGTCCCTTGCCGCACCGACCGACCGGTTGCACGAGTTCGAGGCCCGGGTGCTGGAGGGCGATGCGACTCAGCTCTCCTGTGCCGCTCTCAGGCGCCGGGCACGGCGCAGCGCCGAGCGGTGCAACCCACAGGAGGCAGCGCAGGCAGCCGAGCTGGCCAGGGGTCAGCGTGACGTCAGCATCCGTCCTGGCGAATGCAGCGGCATGACCCGGCTGGTGGCCGACCTGCCGACCCCGACCGCGCTCCGGCTGTGGAGCGCCGTGGACGGGCTCGCAGCGGAGTACGCACGAGCCCAGCCGGGTCTGCGCATGGGCGCCGCTCGCGCCGACGCGCTGTCCGACCTCGTCGAGGCCAACGCGACGATCAGCACCACCATCGAGCTGGTCGCGCCGATCGACTGCGAGCGACCAGGCACGGTCGCGCCTCCGGTCTCGACGGCGTGCCTGGGCGTCCGCGACGACGCCGCCGACTCAACCGACCTCAACGCCACAGGCACCCCGTCGCCGGGCAGCGACACCGCCGACCGCACCTCCCACGGCGACGACTCGGCCATTCCGGACTCAATGGGCGCCGATGCAGCTGCCGAGCTCAGAGCGGTGCCTGGCTGGTACGCCGACCTCGGTGGCTGCGAAGAGCTCGACGACGGTGTCCTGCACGACCACGAGGATCAAGTCTGGTTCGTGTCCTCCCACACGGAGGTGCCAGTCCTCGGCTCGCTGCTCCCGGCCGACGTGGTCGCCCTGCTGAGCGATCCAGACGTCGTCCTGCGCCTGGCCGGCAGCGACTCGGTCACCGGAGCCGTCCGATGGCAGGACCCGACCACCTACAGACCCGGGGCCGCGATGGCCCGCGCGGTCCGGTCGCGGGACGGGACCTGCCGGTTCCCCGGGTGTGCCACCGCCGCCAAGCGGTGCCAGCTCGACCACGTCATCCGTCACCCCGACGGCCCCACCTCCGTCCCCAACCTGCAGTCCCTCTGTGCCACCCACCATGGGTTCAAGCACCACGCCGGATGGCGGGTCGAGATGGACCCGCTCGGGGTCTGCACCTGGACCGCCCCTGACGGCGGCACGCACACGACCTGGCCGCCCCTGGACCGTCACGGTTTCCGCGCGGCCTGAGTCAGGGCGGACTCGTGGCCACGGCCCCGCTGTCCATCCATTGCGTGTTCCAGATTCCACAGCGGCGTTCAGCGCGACCGCGCGCGCATGGCCCAGCATGAGCAGTGAACCGGGAGTCCGGCCATGTCGGATTCAGGGCTGGCAGGCTGTCTCCGTGATCCTCCCGGAAGTCCGTGACCCGCGCTTGGTCACGATTCGCCGTGGCGGGACGCTCACGGATGCAGATCACCACTTGCTGGCACTGTGGGCGGCCACGTGTGCCGAGCACGTCCTGCACCTGTTCGAGTGCGAGGAGCCATCCGATGGTYGCCCTCGGGAGGCGGTCGAAGCGGCACGCGCGTGGGCCCGCGGCGAGAGGCCGATGATGGCCGCCAGGGCCTGCGGCGGACACGCGATGGGTGCGGCGCGACCTCTGCGCGGGCCTGCGCGGTTCGCCGCCTACGCCGCCGGTCAGGCCGCCTGCGTGGGGCACGTCGCTGAACACGACCTCGGGGCAGCCGCCTATGCGATCAAGGCCGCCCAGGCCGCGAGCCCGCACGATCTCGAAGCCAGACGACGTGAGCGCGACTGGCAGCGCGACCAACTTCCCGAGGCGATCCGAGCGCTCGTGTTGGAGGACGAGGCGCGCCGCAACGCGATCTGTTGGTCCGTCTTCGACGACTGACGAGCCCCCTCAGCGACGTGTCGCAAGGGCTTGGAGGAGGGCCAGGAGGAGATCCGCGACGCGGTCGGGCTCGGAGAGGTGGCTCAGGTGGTGACCGATCTCCTGACGAACCACCCACCCCGCGCTGCGCGCGAAGGCCAGCTCGGCGGCATACGTTTCCCCGAAGGCCAGGTATGCCGCCCGCCGCGCCTCCCAGCCCCGTGGCACCGGGACGGGCGTCGTGAAGTAGGCGGGTGCGAGGCGTGGCGCCTCGTGGATCACCAGGTCGAGCCATTGGTCGTCGGGGAAGAGCCCTGCGATGTCGGCGCGCTCCCACCACAGCGGCCAAGGCGGCAGCAGTCCGTCGCGGAGCGGGAGCGAGTCGATGAACTCGGCAAAGGCTGCCGGGGCCAGCAGCGTCTCGGACTCACCCACGGCGGGTAGGGCCGCGTCCATGAAGATCGTGGGCAGGCCGTGCTCGAACGCGACGGCGGGCGCGAAGTAGCCGGCGTTGCTGTGGGCGAGGACCACCGTCGCGTCCTGGTCCGCGACCTGGGACCGGAAGCAGGCCAGCACCTGTGACGGGGAGAACTCACCGGGCGGGAGCTCGGCCACGGTGGTCGTCGTCGCGCGAGCGGTCAACGCGGCAGCCAGTGGCACATACGTCGCGGCGCCGAGCAGCGGGCTGGGCAGGATGACAAGGCGCGGCGACACCCTCGGCACGCTAGCCCGGCCGCGGCCACTTCTGGCCACCGAGGTGGGTCCGCGCGGAAATGGCGCTGCGGATCCGGCACGGCTGGCCAGAAGTCGGGGCCGTCACCGGGTCGGTCGCAGTCACGGGTGGCGGTGATGAAACGCCCGCGAAACACTGCCTTGGTCTACTGGGCCCGCACCCGCCAAGGAGGCCGCATGCACCTGTCCCCCGCGGACACCGAGAAGCTCCTGCTCTCGGTGGCCGGGATGGTCGCCCGTGACCGGTTGTCGCGCGGCGTGAAGCTCAACCACCCCGAGGCCATCGCGCTGCTGTCCACCTGGGTCATCGAACGGGCACGCGAAGGCTCCACCGTCGCCGACCTGATGGAGCAGGGGCGGACCGTGCTGCACCGCGACCAGGTCATGGAGGGTGTCGCCGAGATGGTCAGCGACGTCCAGGTCGAGGCGACCTTCCCCGACGGTCGCAAGCTCGTCACCCTCCACCACCCGATCGCCTGAGCCATGCCCCAGCAGGAGGAAACCCGTTGAGCAGCAACAGTTCCGGCCCGGGCGCGATCAGGGTCAAGCACGGCACCGTCACCATCAACGCCGACCGCACCGACGCCGAGCGGCTCACCCTCGTCATCGTGAACACGGGCGACCGTCCTGTGCAGATCGGCTCGCACCTGCACCTGCCCGACAGCAACACGGCGCTGGACTTCGACCGCGACGCGGCGCGCGGCTTCAGGCTCGACATCCCGAGCGGGACGTCGGTGCGGTTCGAGCCGGGCGTCAGTCGAGAGGTGGCCGCGGTGGCGCTGCGCGGACGGCGCCGGGTCCCTGGGCTGCAGCTGCCGGGGCAGCGCCATACGCCCCACGGGCCGGGCGGTGAGCTCGATGGCTGACCTCGACCGCGAGCGCTACGCGGCCATCTACGGCCCCACCAAGGGCGACCAGGTGCGCCTCGGCGACACCGACCTGTGGATCGAGATCGAGGACGACCTGACCTTCGGGGGCGACGAAGCCGTCTTCGGTGGCGGCAAGTCCATCCGGGAGTCGATGGCCCAGGGCACCCGCACCAGCGCGGGCGGCGCGCTGGACACGGTGATCACCAACGTCGTCGTGCTCGACCACTGGGGCGTCATCCGCGCCGACGTCGGTATCCGTCACGGGCGCATCGTCGCGCTCGGCCGCAGCGGCAACCCCGACATCGCCGATGGAGTCCACCCCGACCTCGAGATCGGCCCCGGCACCGACGTGATCTCCGGCGAGGGCCGGATCCTCACGGCCGGCGGGGTCGACCTGCACGTCCACTTCCTGTCGACCAGCCAGGTGCACGAGGCGCTCGCCTCGGGCATCACCACGCTCGGCGGCGGCGGCACGGGACCCTCCGAGGGGTCGAAGGCCACCACCGTCACGCCCGGACCGTGGCACCTCCAGTCGGTCCTGCGAGGGCTCGACCACCTCCCGGTCAACCTGCTCCTCATGGGCAAGGGCAACACCGTCAGCGCCGAGTCCCTGCGCGAGCAGGCGCTGGGCGGCGCCGCGGCATACAAGGTGCACGAGGACTGGGGCAGCACCCCGGCGGCCATCGACGCGGCCCTGCGCGCGGCGGACGAGTTCGGGCTCCAGGTGGCGCTGCACAGCGACAGCCTCAACGAGGCGGGCTTCGTCGACTCGACGCTTCGCGCGATCGGCGGGCGCAGCATCCACGCGTTCCACACCGAGGGCGCCGGCGGCGGCCACGCCCCCGACATCATCACCATCGCCGGCCACGCCAACGTGCTGCCCGGCTCCACGAACCCGACCCTCCCCCACACCGTCAACACCGTCGCCGAACACCTCGACATGCTGATGGTCTGCCACCACCTCAACCCCTCCGTGCCCGAGGACCTCGCCTTCGCCGAGAGCAGGATCCGGGCGAGCACCATTGCGGCAGAAGACATCCTGCACGACATCGGGGCCCTGTCGATGACGAGCTCGGACGCCCAGGCGATGGGCCGGATCGGCGAGGTCGTCACCCGCACCTGGCAGGTGGCCCACGTCATGAAGGCGCGCCTGGGCCCGCTCGGCGGCACCATGCCCGCCGACAACGAGCGCGCCCGCCGCTACGTCGCCAAGTACACGATCAACCCCGCCATCGCGCACGGCATCGACCACGAGGTCGGCTCGGTCGAGACGGGCAAGCTCGCCGACCTCGTGCTCTGGGACCCGAAGTTCTTCGGCTGGCGCCCCGACGTCGTCCTCAAGGGAGGAGCAATCGCGTATGCCGCGCTCGGCGACCCGAACGCGTCGATCCCCACGCCGCAGCCGGTCCTCATGCGCCCCGCCCTCATTGGTGAGGGAGGGGCCGGTGCCGACCACTCCCTGGCGTTCGTGGCCCCGGCCGCGCTGCAGGACGGACTGGCCCAGCGGCTCGGCCTGCGACGCACCCTCACCCCGGTCCGGCCCACCAGGGAGGTCACCAAGGCGGACATGATCAACAACGACACGCTGCCCGTGATCGAGGTCGACCCCGAGTCGTTCGCGATCCGCATCGACGGCGAGCTCGTCGAGCCGGCGCCCGCGACGGAACTCCCACTCGCCCAACGCTATTCACTCTTCTGACCATCACCTGACGATGCTCCCCCACCCCGAGTTCGCCGCGATGCTGCTGGCCGACGGACGACTCCCCGTCGGCGCTCACACCCAGTCCTCCGGACTCGAACCCGCGCTCCTCGGCGGGCTCGAGCCGAGGGACGTCCCCGGACTCATCGCCACCAGGCTGCGCACCGTCGTGCTGGTCGACGCGGCGACGGCCGTCGTCGCACGCCACCACACGCTGGCCGGCCTGCCCCTCGAGGACGTCCAGCTCGCCTGGGCTGCGCGCAACCCCAGCGAGGTCACACGTACCGCCTCGATCGCCGTGGGCCGCGGACAGCGCCGCCTGGCGCAGCGACTGTGGCCCGGCACCGCGACCGCCTCCGCGCTGGCGACGATGCCTGCCCCCGCGCGACCGGTGGCCGTGGGCTCGATGGCTGCCGCGGCAGGGTTGGACGGCGCCCGGACCGCCCGGCTGGTCGCCTACGACGACGTGCAGTCGCTGTGCGCCGCCGCCCTCAAGCTCTGCCCGCTCGACCCCGTCGAGACGACCGAGTGGCTGCTGCACGCAGGCCCCGAGATCGAGGAGGTCGTCGGCGCGGTCGCGCACCTCACCGACGCGGATGACATACCCGCACCGTCAGCGCCGCTGCTGGAGCAGTGGCAGCACGCCCACCCCACCCACCCACGGAGGCTGTTCAGTGCCTGAGAACCCCATGGTCACCCGCGCGTTCCGGCTCGGCGTCGCCGGGCCGGTCGGCACCGGCAAGTCCTCCCTCATTGCGATGGTCTGCCGCGAGCTCAGCGGCGTGCTCGAGCTCGGCGTCGTCACCAACGACATCTACACCGACGAGGACGCCCGCATGCTGCGGGCCGCCGGCGTCCTCGACCCCGAGCGGATCCGCGCCGTCGAGACCGGTGCCTGCCCGCACACGGCGATCCGCGACGACGTGACGGCGAACCTCCTCGCCGTGGAGGACCTCGAAGCCGACTTCGCCCCGCTCGACGTCGTCCTGGTCGAGTCCGGCGGCGACAACCTCACCGCGACGTTCTCGCCCGCCCTCGTCGACGCGCAGATCTTCGTGCTCGACGTGGCCGGCGGCGGCGACGTGGTCCGCAAGGGCGGCCCGGGCATCTCGCGGGCCGATCTGCTGGTGGTCAACAAGACCGACCTGGCGCCACACGTCGGCGTGGACGCCGACCTGATGCAGCGCGAGGGCCGGGACGCCCGCGACGGACGCCCCGTCATCGGCCTGTCCCGCACGGACGCCGAGTCGGTGGCCGAGCTGCGGGGGTGGGTGCTCGCCATGCTCGCCTCCCACCGCGGCGGACGCCACGTCCCCGTCGACCCCGGTCCGATGGCCCCGCACTCACACACCGATGACGGCGCCCACGCGCGCAGCCACGTCCACGACGGCGGTGACGGTGTCCACGCACACTGACGTCCGCACCGCCAGGGTCGCCCTGTGGCCCCAGGACGGCCGCTGCCGGCTGGAGCTCGCGAACGGCCTGGTCGCACCGCGTGTCATCCGCCACGACACCAGCACCGCAGAGGTCTCGCTGATCGCCACGACTGCCACCCTCCTCGGCGGCGACACCCTGCGGCTGGTGGTCGAGGTCGGCCCCGGCCTGCGACTCGACCTGCGCGACGTCGCCGGCACGGTGGCCTACCACGGTCGTGGCCTGGGCTGCGTCGTCGACGTGTCGCTGCGCGTCCACGACGGCGCGACGCTCACCTGGGCCTCCGAACCCCTCGTCGTCGCCGACGGCGCCGAGGTCACCCGTCACCTACGCGCCGACGTCGCGGCCGGCGGACGGCTCCTGCTGCGGGACCAGGTGTCGCTGGGGCGCAGCGGTCAGGAGGGCGGTCGCCTCGACTGCCACACCTCCATGACGTATGCCGGCCGGCCGGCCCTCGTGGAGCACCTCGAGGTGCGGTCCGGCCTGGATCCCGGTGCCCTCGGCACTGCGCGGGTGGTCGACTCCGTGACCAGCCTCGGCTGGCGACCCGAGACGCCCGCCGGCCACGCGGCATACCGACTGCACGAACCGGGAGCTCTGAGCAGGCAGCTGCTCACGCAGGCGCACGACTCGACCCTGCCGGCCCTGTGGGCCGAGTGGAGGGCTCAGCTCCCATCAGTTTGACGGAGCCCCGACGGCGCCGCCCCGGCGTAGCGTGGCGGGACGACTAGCGGGGAAGGAATCAACCATGGGTCAGTTCATGGACGTCCACACCAACATGCCGGGGGTCACGGCGGAGGCACTGCTCGAGGCGCATCGAGCCGACCTCGCCATCCAGGACGAGGAGGCGGTGGACTTCAAGCAAGCCTGGGCCGACCCTGAGTCCGGTCACGTCTTCTGTCTCTCCGAGGGTCCGAGCAAGGAAGCCATCCAGCGCATCCACGAGCGTGCCGGACATCCCTACGACGAGATCCACGAGATCACGGTCACGGCCTGACCTCGCCGGGCGGAGCGGACCGCTGCGGTCCGCTCCGATCGGTTGCCCTCCCTCGTCCGCAGGATCGCCGCCGGCGATCCAATAACGACATGCCCGGGTGTCCGAAATGCGGGTTGCCCGCATGCGGCGAGGGCGGCAGTCCTACCATGGAAGAACGTCCGCAGGAGGAGCGCGACGCGCAAGAAACAGCAGATGAACAGGTGGCGGAAACACGTAGTGACGCAGACACAGTCGAGCAGCAAGTCGATCAAGCGCCTCGATCGAGTCGTGATCCGGTTTGCGGGTGACTCGGGCGACGGCATGCAGCTCACGGGAGACCGCTTCACGTCGGAGACCGCCGCGCTGGGCAACGACCTGTCCACCCTGCCCAACTTCCCGGCCGAGATCCGCGCGCCCCAGGGCACGCTTCCCGGCGTCTCCAGCTTCCAGCTGCACTTCGCCGACCACGACGTGCTCACCCCCGGCGACGCCCCCGACGTGCTGGTCGCCATGAACCCCGCCGCGCTCAGGGCCAACCTGCGCGACCTGCCCCGCGGCGCGACGATCATCGCCAACACCGACGAGTTCTCCAAGCGCAACCTCGCCAAGGTGGGCTACGCCGCCAACCCGCTCGAGGACGGCAGCCTCGAGTCCTGGCACGTGCACCCGGTGGCGCTGACCTCGATCACCGTCGAGGCGCTCGCGGCGTTCGAGACCCTGTCCCGCAAGGACAAGGAGCGCGCCAAGAACATGTTCGCGCTCGGGCTGCTCTCGTGGATGTACCACCGGCCGACCACCRGAACGGAGTCGTTCCTGGAGAAGAAGTTCGGCTCCAAGCCCGACATCCTGGCCGCCAACCTCACCGCGCTCAAGGCCGGCCTGAACTACGGCGAGACCACCGAGGACTTCGCGGTGTCCTACGAGATCGCGCCCGCGAAGATGGCTCCCGGCACCTACCGCAACATCACCGGCAACGCCGCGCTCGCGCTCGGCCTGGTCACCGCCGCACACCGCGCCGGCATCCCGCTGGTGCTCGGGTCCTACCCCATCACTCCCGCCTCCGACATCCTGCACACCCTGTCGGGACTCAAGCGCTACGGCGTCACCACCTTGCAGGCCGAGGACGAGATCGCGGGCATCGGTGCCGCCCTCGGTGCCTCGTTCGGCGGTGCCATCGGGGTCACCACGACGTCGGGACCCGGTGTCGCCCTCAAGTCCGAGACCATCGGCCTGGGTGTCTCGCTCGAGCTCCCCCTCGTCATCGTGGACGTGCAGCGCGGCGGGCCCTCGACGGGGCTGCCGACCAAGACCGAGCAGTCCGACCTGCTGCAGGCGATGTTCGGCCGCAACGGCGAGTCGCCGGTGCCGATCATCGCCCCGAAGTCGCCGGCCGACTGCTTCGACGCCGCCCTCGAGGCGGTGCGCATCGCGACGGCCTACCGCACGCCGGTCTTCCTGCTGTCCGACGGCTACCTCGCCAACGGCTCCGAGCCCTGGTCAGTCCCGTCGGTCGCCGAGCTCCCCGACCTGACCGTCGAGTTCGCCACGGAGCCCAACGACACCGATGAGTCGGGCCAGCCGGTCTTCCACCCGTTCCTGCGCGACGAGGTGACCCTCGCCCGCCCCTGGGCGGTCCCCGGCACCCCGGGCCTCGAGCACCGCATCGGGGGCATCGAGAAGGCCAACATCACCGGCAACATCTCCTACGACCCCGACAACCACGACCTGATGACCCGCCTGCGGGCGGCCAAGGTCGAACGCATCGCCGACACGATCGGCGACCTCGAGGTCGACGACCCGAGCGGCGACGCGCGGGTGCTCGTCCTCGGCTGGGGTTCGACCTACGGCCCGATCGCGGCTGCTGCCCGCAGCGTCCGCAACGCCGGCACCGACGTCGCGACGGCCCACCTGCGGCACCTCAACCCCTTCCCGGCCAACACCGGCGAGGTGCTGCGGCGCTACGACAAGGTGCTCGTCCCCGAGATGAACATGGGCCAGCTCGCCCTGCTGCTGCGCGCGAAGTTCCTCGTCGACGTGCACTCGTTCACCCAGGTGCGCGGCCTGCCGTTCACCACCGTCGAGCTCGCCGACGCCATCGTGTCGCTCGCCTCCGGCGACACCATGGCTTCTCACAGCAGCGCCCCCGACGCGGTGGCTGCCAAGGGAGGACACGCATGACCACCGAACTCGGTATGCCGTCCATCGGCGTCCGCAGCGGAACCGCAGGCGTGCCCCGCCTCGCCGACGACGCCCCCAAGCAGACGAAGAAGGAGTTCACCTCCGACCAGGAGGTGCGCTGGTGCCCCGGCTGCGGCGACTACGCGATCCTCGCCGCCGTCCAGGGCTTCCTGCCCGAGCTCGGCCTCAAGCGCGAGAACACCGTCTTCGTCTCCGGCATCGGCTGCTCGTCACGGTTCCCCTACTACCTCGACACCTACGGCCTGCACTCGATCCACGGCCGCGCCCCGGCCATCGCCACCGGGCTCGCCACGAGCCGCCCCGACCTGTCGGTGTGGGTCGTCACCGGCGACGGCGACGCCCTGTCGATCGGTGGCAACCACCTCATCCACGCGCTGCGCCGCAACGTCAACCTCACGATCCTGTTGTTCAACAACCAGATCTACGGACTGACCAAGGGCCAGTACTCACCCACCTCCGAGGTCGGCAAGATCACCAAGTCCACCCCGATGGGTTCGGTCGACCACCCGTTCAACCCCGTCTCCCTGGCCCTCGGCGCCGAGGCCAGCTTCGTCGCACGGACGACCGACACCGACCGCAAGCACCTCACCGAGATCCTGCGCGCCGCGGCCGAGCACCGCGGCACGTCGCTGGTCGAGATCTACCAGAACTGCCCGATCTTCAACGACGGCGCGTTCGACCTGATCAAGGACCGCTCCGAGCAGGAGGCCCGCATCGTCCACCTCGTCGACGGCCAGCCCGTCGGCGTCGGGCCCGAGACCGACCGCCAGGTCCTCGTGCGCGGCGAGGCAGGGTCGATGGAGTTCGTCCCCGAGGCGCAGGCGCAGGGCCGTGACGTCGTGGTCCACGACGCCGGTGCCGCCGACCCCACGCAGGCGTTCGCCCTGTCCCGGCTCGACTCCCCTCAGATGACGCACGTGCCGATGGGCATCTTCCGCAGCGTCACCCGGCCGACCTACGACGACCTCGTCCGGGCCCAGGTGGACGCCGCGATCGACACCGCAGGCCGCCGGCCCACCGACGCGGACATCGACGAGCTCATCCACGGTCGAGACACCTGGACCGTGGCATGACCCGCTCCGCGACCACGGCCTGAGGTGCCACGGGACGACGAACGGCGCGGCGCGGCATACGGGCTGCTCGCCTATGCCATCTGGGGGATCTTCCCCCTCTACTTCGCGGCGCTGAAACCCGCCGGCGCGTGGGAGATCCTGTCGCACCGCATCCTCTGGACCCTGCTGCTCTGCGTCCTGGTCTTGGTCGTGCGCCGCGACCTGGGCTGGATCCGGCAGCTGTGGCAGCGGCCTCGACTCGGCCTCGGGGTCACCGCGGCCGCGCTGCTCATCGCGGTGAACTGGGTGATCTACGTGGCAGCGGTGCTCGGCGGCAGGACGACCGAAGCCGCGCTGGGCTACTTCCTCAACCCCATCGTCACCGTCGCCCTGGGCGTCGTCGTCCTGCGCGAACGGCTGCGGACCCTGCAGTGGGTGGCCGTCGCCATCGGAGCACTCGCCGGCATCTACCTGAGCATTGCCGCGGGCTCCGTGCCGCTCGTCGCCATCAGCCTCGCGATGTCGTTCGGGCTGTACGGACTGGTGAAGAAGAAGGTCGGCGCATCGCTGGAGGCCATGCACTCGCTCGCCGCCGAGACGGCCGTGCTTGCCCCGGTCGCCGTGGTGATGCTCACGGTGCTCACTGCCCGAGGAGACACCACCTTCACGACCGACGGCGGCTGGCACACCACGTTGCTCGTCGCGGCCGGCGTCGCGACGGCCACGCCGCTGCTGCTCTTCGCCGCCGCCGCCCGGCGGGTCCCGCTGGTGACGATCGGGCTGCTGCAGTTCATCACGCCGGTGCTCCAGCTGCTCTGCGGCGTACTGCTCCTCGACGAGCACATGTCAGGCACCCGGTGGATCGGCTTCGGCATCGTGTGGATTGCGTTGGCAGTGTTGAGTTTTGACTCGCTCCGCAACCTGCCGCGACGCGGTCGCCCGGAGGTCGACGCAGTTCTGCCCTGAGCTCTCTCCTCCCTCCGCCCCCCTGACACCTCCCGGGGCGACTGGATCGACCTCGCGACCCCGAAGCCTTCAGTCGGCGAAGACGTCCGCGAAGCCACCTGACCAGGCCGCTGCCCGCGCGTAGACGGGAACCACGTCGATCGGCACTGCCCGCTGGACGACCTGTCCGCCGCGGACCGCCTCACCGGTCCACACGTCGACCCAGTCGCCCTCGGGGAGGTAGGTCGCCCAGGTCTCCTGCCCCGGCTCGGTGACGGGGTTGACCAGCAGGTCGGCCCCGAGCATCCACTGGCGCGGGTGCTGCCACACCTGGGCGTCGTCAGGGTGGTCGAAGAATAGCGCACGCATCAGGGGCCGGTCCGTCGCGACCGTCACCGCGGCCTGCGCTGCGAGGTAGGACACCAGGCGTTCCCGGAGCTGGGCGAACCTGCGGAAGACCGGCACGACGCGGTCGTCCCCGGACTGGTCGGCGACGTGCCAGGGAGTGCGGTCGCGCAGCGGGAGCTGGTGGTGGTTGAACTCGGAGTGATACTGCATGATCGGCATGAACGTCGAGGCGCCCGCTGCCCGCAGGTAGAGCTCGGCGTCGGGCACGGGTCCGGAGAAGCCGGCGAGGTCCCAGCCCCAGTAGACGATCCCGCACGATGCGGCCGTGAGACCGGCCGTGACCGAGTTCCCGAAGGCCTCCCACGTCGAGTCCTCGTCCCCGGCCCAGAACACACCGTGCGCCTGCGAACCCGTGAATCCGCTGCGGGAGAACGTCACTGGCGCCTTGCCGTGCTTGCGCAGGAGGTCGCCGAACGCCTTCGCGTAGTGCACCGGGTAGAGGTTGTTCCCCTCGTCGCCCCGGCGTCCGTCGGCGTACTCCAGGTCGTGGCCCCAGGCGTGTTCGCCGCCGTCGGTCTTGAACCCGTCGATCCCCAGCCCCTCCACGAGGTAGTCCCGCTTCGCGGTCCACCACTCACGGGTGCGCCGGGTGGACAGGTCCGGCATCAGCGACTGGGGGAACCACCAGCCACGGTTGAGGTATGCCGTGCCGTCGGCTTCGCGGACCGCGTGCCCGCCGCCGACCATCGCCGATCCCTCGGCCAGCACCTGCTCGTGCAGTCCGTCCTCGGACCGTGCCGTCTTGAGCAGGGGGATCTGCCAGAACAGCACCTTGATGTCGCGGTCGTGGAGCTCGTCCACCATGGCCTTGGGATCCGACCACGCACCGCCCTCTGGGTAGGTGAAATCCGTTGCGGCGAAAGGCGTTCCATCAGAGCGGACGTCGTAGGTCGCATCGCGGGGGATCATGATGCCCTCCTCGTCGCTCCAGGCCTCGATCACCACGGCGCCGACGGGGATGTCGAGCTCGCGGTGGGTGTCCATCCGCGCCAGCACCAGGTCCTGGGTGTTCCACTCGTTGCCGGAGGCCCAGAGCCGGAAGACCCAGTCGGGGAGCTCCTCGGCGCGCCCCGCCTCGTCCAGGAAGGCCGAGAGCACCTCGGTCGGGGAGCCGTCGTAGGTCCCCAGGTCGACCTGGGCCACGCGGCCGCCTCCCACCTCCACCTCGACGCGCAGCTGGTCCGGCGCGCTCGACCCGATGTCGTACCAGGAGCGACGCGTCGTGCGGACGTGGAAGCCCCACCCGACGCCATCCGCCCCGACCACGTGCGCGAAGGGCATCGGCAGGTAGGTGCGCCCGTGGGCGCCCTGGGACTTGTACTGCTCGAAGACGACCGCGTCGAGACGACGGCCCTGATGGTCGAGGTGGTCGAACCGCTCGCCGAACCCGACGACGTGGTCTCCGGGTGCCAGCGACAGGGCGAACCTGGCCCGATGCACTCCAGTCCTCGTGACCAGCCACTCGACCGAGTCGGCCACCAGCCGCTGGTCGCCGCCCGAGAAGGTCGCCTCGAGCCCGTCCGGAAGTGTGCGGGCCCAGTGGGCCGGCCGGACCTCGAACCAGTCGGTGGTGATGACGGTGGCACCAGGGTCGGCGGTGGCACCAGGGTCGGCGGTGGCGCCAGGGTCGGCGGTGGCACCAGGGTCGGCGGTGGCACCAGGGTCGGCGGCGTCACCGTGGACCGCCGTGAAGCGGTAGGTGTAGCCCGCGTCGTCGTCGACCGGCGGGCTCTGCACGGCCCAGCCACCGTCGCCTCCCAGCGACGCGGCCTGGGCTTCGGCCAGGTGTCCCTCGCCGCCGGCCAGGGCCGCGGCCGAGGCTGCGTCAGCAGTGCGCGGGGACAGCGGCAGCCTCAGGACGTGACCGGTCGCATCCCGCCACTCACAGGTCACACTGACGATGCCGGGGTCGGCCACGACTCCCAGGAGCACGCTCTGGCCGGTCTCGGGCAGCACGGGGATGCGCTGGTCGAGCGATGTCGCGTAGGGGTGCTCGATCCCGTGGGGGCGGTGGGTGAGCAGGGGGCCGGACGTGGTCACGGGTGGAGCCCTTCGAGGAGGCCGAGCTCGTCGGCGAGGATGAGGTACATGCCGTGCGACCACAGCAGCGGGGTGGCGACCGGGCCCCAGCGGTCGAGCCACTCCTGGCGGGACCCGGGGTGTCGCAGGTCGTCGGGGACCTGCTCCGGGAAGTCGCCCTCCGCGGTCGCGTGGTCGGCGATCCACCGCAGGTGACGCCAGGCGCCGTCGAGGTCTCCCGCGGCGGCCTTGTTCCACCCGAGCAGGGCACTGAGCAGCAGCCACTGCCCACCGCCGTAGAACACGTCGGCACGGAAGCGGTGGACGCCTCCGTCGACGTCGAGATCGGCCGCGACAGTGGCCAGGGTCGCGACCGCAATCGGGTCGTCGACCGCGACGACCCCGAACGGCACGATGCAGGCCGGCAGCGACCCGTCGACCGCGGCCGAGCCGAACCACTTCGCCAGGTGGCCGTCGACGACGCCCTCGCCCAGGATGAGGGCCCGTGCCTGCGCGGCCGTGGCACGCGCCGCCAGGGCGCGGTCGGCGTCGAGGACACCCGCGTCAGCGATCGCGACGAGGCCGCCATGGATGGCTCCCAAGGTGGAGGTGTGTCGGTGCTCGACGTGCTCCTCCCACCAGTCGTAGCAGGGGAGGTCCCAGAACGCAGTGGTGAAGTCGAGGGCGACCTCGATGCCGGCCAGCCACCGCCGCAGGTCGCGACCGTGACGCTGCGCGTGCGTGACCACGGACCAGAGCCACATCCCGTAGCCGTCGGTCTGGAAGTCCCACCAGGGGTCCGACCCGTCCGTGCCGGCGAACGTGAACCGCGTGGGCAGCATCCGGTCCAGGGGGACAGCGGTGCCGGTGGCCTTGAGCGCGAGCAGGTCGTCCACCTGGCTGCGACGGCCGGCGAGGACGCGGCATACCCAGTCGTGGAACCGGTCGGCGGAGGCGACGTCGCCGTAGCGCGAGATCCCCTCTGCCGTAAAGGATCCATCGCGCAACCAGGCGTAACCGCGGTAGGCCGAGAAGGTCGGCGACGCCGGGTAGGCGCCGCCCTCGTCCTGGTGCGCGGTGACGACGGCGTGGCTGTGGCGGGCCAGGTCCTGCAGGCGGGTGCGCTCACCGGGCGTCGGCAGCGCGGTGGCGTCGTGGAGAAGAGTCATGGGTCTCTCGCGGTCGAGGTGCTGCCGGGGCCTCGAGGGGGTCGAGGCCCCGGCAGCGACGGACGGGCTACTTGAGCAGCGCGTCGACGGCCTTCTGCGCGTCGGCCAGCGCGGCAGACACGTCCTTGCGTCCTGCGGCGGCGGCCGTGAGCTCCTTGTTGACCGCGTCCTGCATCTCCTGCTGCCGCTCGATGACGGGCGGGAGCGCGGTGGCCTCGAGCGAGTCGAAGACCGCCTTGCGGTTCGCCGGCTTGCCGGCGTCGAGGTAGCTCGACAGCTTGGCCTGGTCCGCGACCGGCGGCAGCTCCCAGCTCGTGGCCAGACGCGCGGAGACCATGTCGTCGGACGACGTCAGGAAGGTCACCCACTTCTGGGCCGCGGCCTGGTTCTTGCTCTTGGCGGAGACGACCGCACCGTTGGTGAACATCGCGGAGGCCTTGGTCGTGTTGCCCGGCTCGACCGCGATGTCCCAGGCGAACTTGGCATCTGCCATGCCGGAGAACATCCAGATCCCCGAGTGCCACATCGCCAGCTTGCCGTCCTTGAACAGCTTCGAGTCGAAGTCGGGCGTGCCTGCACCCTGGGCCTCGGTCGGCATCGTGGTCCCCGACTTCGAGACGAGGAAGGTCGCCGCCTGCTTGCCCGCGTCGGAGTTGAAGGTCGCGGACTTCTTGTCAGCAGAGAGGAACTCGCCACCGGACTGCGCCAGCGCCTTGTAGAACTCGAAGAAGGACACGGGCTGGTAGTCGCCCCAGACGCCCTTCGCCTTGTTGGTCAGCTTCTTCGCCGCAGCCTGCTCGTCAGCCCAGGTCCACGACGACGTGGGCTCGGCGACCCCGGCTGCCTTGAAGAGGTCCTTGTTGTAGAACAGCACGACGTTGGAGAAGGACTCCGGCAGGCCGTACTGCTTGCCGTCCGCGCTGAACGCGTCGAGCAGGGACTTCTTGTAGGCCGCGCCCTGGACACCCTTGAGCTCGGCGAGCGAGCCGTTGGAGGAGTAGGTCACGAAGTTCTCGTAGTTGAGCTCGAAGGCGTCGCCGGCCGTCCCTCCCGCCACGGCGGTCTGCAGCTTGGTGAAGTAGGCGTCGTAGGGAGTGGTCTCGATCTGCACCGTGATGGTGGGGTTGGCCTTCTCGAAGGCTGCCTTGATGGCGTCGAGGTCCTTCTCGTGGCCGCCGTTGGCCGAGAAGTTCATGTATCGGATGGTGGTCTTCCCACCGGACGCCGCCGCGTCGACCGACTTGGTGGCCGAGCCCTGCGCGCAGGCGCCGAGCGCCAACGCCAGTCCGGCAGCGATGACAGGCGCGACGCTGCGCCTGGCGATGTTCCTCATGGTGTTCCTTTCGGGCCTGCCGCGTTCCGGTTGGCGCGCGGTCGGGACTGCTTGGGGGTGCGGGTGACTACTTGATGCCGGTGTGCGCGACGCCGGCGATGATGTGCCGTTGGGCCAGGAGGTAGACCACGGCGATGGGGAGGATGGAGAAGACCGAGCCAGCCATGACGACGTCCCACTGCGTCGTGAACTGGCCCTGCAGGGTCGCCAGGCCGAGCGGCAGGGTCATGAACTCGGGAGAGCGGATGACGACCAGCGGCCACAGGAAGCTGTTCCAGCTGCCCATGAAGGCGAACACCGCGACCGTCGCCAGGGCGGGTCGGATGAGCGGCAGGATGATCGTGACGAAGATGCGCAGGTGTCCGGCACCGTCGATGGTGGCTGCCTCGTCGAGCTCGCGCGGCACCGACTCCACCGCCTGCCGCAGCAGGAAGACACCGAACGCCGAGGCGATCGACGGCGCGAGCAGCGCCATGTAGGTGTCCTGCAGGTTGAGCGACTTCATCTCGATGAACAGCGGCACCACCAGGACCTGCATCGGCACCATCAGTGTGGCGAGGTACAGCGCGAAGACGACGCCCTTGCCGCGGAACTTCAGCCGCGCGAAGCCGTAGGCAGCCATCGACCCCGTCACGAGCTGCAGCAGCGTCGACACCACCGCGACCCACAGGGAGTTCGCGACGATCCGCCACATCGGCAGGGCGTCCAACAGCGTTCGGTATGCCGCCAGCGTCGGGTTCTCGACGAACAGCTTCGGTCCGCCCGCGAGACTTCCCTCCGGCGTGATCGAGGTGACGACGGTCCACAGGAACGGGAAGAGCATGACGACCGCGCCGGCCAGCACCGCGGCATACCTAAGGACGGTCCAGGCCGACAGCGGTCGGCGCGGTCGCGACGGTGGGGTGAGCTGGGTGGCAGGCGGGGCCAACGGCGTCAGCGTGTCAGGCATAGTTCACCCACCGGCGCTGGCCGCGGATCTGAACCACGGTGATGAGCAGGATGACCGCGAACAGGATCCACGAGAGCGCGCTCGCCTCGCCGGCCCGGCCGTAGCGGAAGGTGAGGTCGTACACCTGGCCCACGACGACCTGGCTGGACCCGGACGGGCCGCCGCCGGTCATGACGTAGACCTGGTCGAAGACCTGGAAACCGTTGATCAGCGAGATGACCACGACGAAGAAGGTGGACGGGGACAGCAGGGGCAGGGTGATCCGCCAGAAGCGCTGCCAGGAGCTGGCGCCGTCCGCCCACGCCGCCTCCAGGACGTCCTGGGGGATCGCCTGCAACCCGGCCAGCATGATGACCATGACGAAGCCCAGGTCCTTCCACGCCGACGAGAGGATGACCGCCGGCAGTGCCCAGTTGGGGTCGGTCCACCACCCCGGCTGCGGCGCGCCGACGGCCCCGAGCAGCGTGTTGACCAGGCCGTTGGTGGGGTTGAGCAGCCACTTCCAGACCAGCGCCACGACCACCCAGCTCGTCACGACCGGCAGGAAGTAGGCGGCCCGGAAGAACGACCGCCCGGCCAGCTTCTGGTTGAGCGCCAGGGCCAGCGCCAAGCCGCCGGTGAACACCAGCGGCAGGTAGCCGGCGCAGTAGATCAGGGTGTGCAGGAAGACGCTCCGCGTGCCGGGGTCGGTCAGCAGGCTGCGGTAGTTGTCGAGGCCCACCCAGCGCATCGGGGAGATGAGGTTCCACTCGTGCAGGCTGACCCAGATCGAGGAGGCCATCGGGGTCGCGGTGAACAGGACGAGCGGGATCGCGCTGGGCGCCAGGAAGAACACCACCCAGCCCAGGTTGCGCCAACGGGACCGGCCGGTCACGAGGCACCGCCCACGGCAGCCGTCTGCATGCGCTCGCGCACCAGCTCGCCCTGCGACCCGGCGGTCTCGGCATCGAACGGTGCTGCGAGGACGAGCGATGCGGCCCCGACCGCCCACTGGTCCTCGGTCCAGGACTCGACGGCACAACGGATTCCGCGACGGGTCGGCATCAGGCAGGCACGGAACGAGTCCTCGAACCCGTCCTCCCAGAACTCCCACTCCGTCATGCCCTCGCCCATGAGGAGGACCAGCTCGGGATCGAGGACGTTCACGACGCCGGCAAGCGCACTGCCGAGCATCCGACCCGCCTCGCGGTAGACGGCCAGGGCGCCTGTGTTGCCACCGCGCACCTCCCGGACGAGGTCCCTGATGGTGCCGCCGGCGTCGATCACGCCGCGGTCCCTGGCGGCCGCGACCAGCCCGGACTCGCCGATGTGCGCCTCGAGGCAGCCGGTGTTACCGCAACCGCACAGCGGGCCGTCGACGGTCATGGGGATGTGGCCCATCTCCCCGGCTCCACCGTGGGCCCCTCGGCTGACGGAGCCCTGCTGGACGATGCCGAGCCCGACCCCGAAGCCGATCGTCACCACGAGGTAGGACTCGTGCGACCGGCCGATGCCGTAGACGCTCTCCGCGGCCGCGAGCGTGTTGACGTCGTTGTCCACGAGGACGGGCACGCCCAGTGCCTCACGCAGACGAGGGCCCACCGGCGCCCGGTCCCATCCCAGCGTGGGGGCGTCGACGATTCCTGACGCCTGGGAGTCGACAGCGCCGGGCAAGCCGACCCCGACCCCGAGCAGCCGGCCCTCGTGCTGCGCCACGGCCTCGCGCAGGATGTCCGCCAGGGCGTCCAGCGCGGCCGGTCGGGCCGCGTCGAAGGGCACGGCCCTGGACGAACGCACCGTGCCGTCGAGGTCGATGGACACCAGCGCGACGTGGTTCGGGGTGACCTTGGCGCCGATGGCACCACCGGCACTGCGCACCAGGCCCAGGAGCGTGGCCGGACGACCACCCTGGCTCGGGACAGACTCGAGCTCGGTGACCAGCTCGCGGGCGAGGAGCTCCTTGATCGTCTGGGTGACCGTCGCCGGGCTGACCCCCAGGACGCGGGCGATGTCGGCCCGGGACGACGGACCACGGGTGCCGAGAAGGCCGAGGACGGCGGCACGCACGAGGTTGCCGCGCGTGGCAACAGGTCCGTTCGGAGACATCGTCGGCTCACCCTTTGTTTGATACTAAATTTAGGGTGAACCTAAGTCGGGATCGCGCTCCTGTCAACCCCTTCGTCGAAAACGGGGTCGGGGCGAGCCTCGGGGCGGGGG